>DAOVSA010000025.1 GCA_030633635.1 Candidatus Altarchaeota archaeon | reverse complement strand
ATTGGAGTAGTAATGCTATACAACATACCAAGATCATGACAACTCCTCCGGACTCTGCCACATCTTTTTTGCTTTTTTTATGTACATCCGGGCCGTGCATGCCTATTTTAATTGCATATCTTATCCAGATGGGCATTACTAACAAAGTGCATATAATCGTTGTTAGCGTCCAGCCAAGTATATCCAGACTCATTTTAGATTATTAACGTCCATATTCTAGAATTTTCTTCTTCTGGCGGTTTATACTACCTGAGATATCACGTCAATGTTACTACGAATGCGATCGTTGACGAGATGAATACTGATGAATGCATCGTGGTTAGATATTGTACACAGTGGCATATAAATTGCTGTGTATTGTTCTACATCTGATGTTTGAGGTGGGTGGTTTTCATTTTGATTTTTCCATAGAAAAAAGTCCACAAAACTGAGGTATTTTATGAGTAGGATTATGGCTGCTGTTAACGGTGAATTAAAAAAGATAGAAAAGGTATTATCATTGTTACTTAATTAAAACCCGATACAGCGATTAATACAGTATAAAAGACTTAAAGACTTCGTTCATTCCATTCAAATACTCTTTTGGTGAACTTTGGCAACAGGGGATTGGTATGGAGAATCTCAACTCGAAAAACCTAAAATTATAAACGACCAACAGCGTATAATACAGAATATACACTGCGGTTACGCCTTGCCTTTCAGGACATATGGGACATCAAAACTTTCTTAGAAAATTCAAAAACAAATCAAGAAAATTTTCTTCGAAAACACGAAAAATTCCAAGGAATTTTTGTGCCCAATTAGTGACGAAGTCACTAATTCGGGTTTTTACTGTCCTGTAATTGAAATTACAGTACATCAAGAGAACTCTAATTGAAACGATCAGCCATCATATTTATAAAATATATCATAAAAAATTAATTGAATTAAAATGATTAAAATAGGTATTAACGGATTTGGGAGAATAGGCAGGTGTATATTCAGAGCGGCTTATGAGAATAGGGATGTGGAATTCGTGGCGATTAATGATTTAACGGATGCTAAAACTCTTGCACACCTGTTAAAATACGATTCTGTGCACGGAAGATTTAACGATGAAGTAGAAGTTTGTGGCAATACTCTTGTTGTGGGGGATAAGGAAATAGACATCCTAAGCGAACGTGACCCTGCGAATTTACCATGGGGTGATCTGGATGTGGATGTTGTGATAGAATCCACTGGTTTTTTCACAGATAGAGCCTCGGCGTCCAAACACCTGGATGCAGGGGCGAAAAAAGTCATTATCAGCGCACCAGCAAAAGATCCGGACATAACCATAGTTATGGGTGTTAATGAAAAATCTTACGATAAAGATAAACACAATATAATATCAAATGCATCCTGCACGACAAACTGTTTGGCTCCGGTGGCAAAGGTACTGCTGGATGAATTTGGCATTACAAAAGGATTTATGACAACTATTCATGCTTATACCAGTGATCAAAGACTTTTGGATTACCCCCATAAGGACCTGAGAAGGGCAAGAGCAGCCAGCCTGTCAATGATACCAACAACAACCGGGGCGGCGATTGCAACCTCACTGGTGCTGCCGGAACTGAAGGGCAAACTGGACGGAATATCAATCAGGATACCCACACCCAATGTTTCTCTTGTTGATCTTGTTGTAGAAACCGAAAAAAATACAAGTATTGATGAAGTGAACTCGGCATTTAAAAACGCGAAGGATAATGGACTGAAAGGGATTATGGATTGCTGCGAAGAACCATTAGTTTCCTGTGATTTTAACGGTAATTCCTATTCAACGATTGTTGATTTAGCCTCGACCAATGTAATCCAGGACAATATGGTGAAGGTTTTGGCGTGGTACGACAACGAGATCGGTTACTCGCATAGAATGGTAGATCTGGCAAGGTATATCTGAGTTAATATGGAGAAAAATATCTATAAATTCCCGGTGCGTGGCATAGTTCATGTACTGTAATTTTAATTACAGGACAGTAAAAACCCGAATTTGCCTACGGCAAATTGGGCACAAAAATTTACGGAGTAAATTTTTCGTGTTTCCGAAGGAAATTTTCTTGATTTGTCTATTATACGCCCATATAGGAAACATGATTCGCCGGATGAATTTATAGAATTTCATATTCTTTAATTTTTGAATCTTTAATGGGTCTGATATCTGGTGGATCTTTTTTCGGGTTTTTTATTGATAAAAACAAAGTTCTAACCTTAAGTAAAAATTAAAATGGAATGTAATGACATACATTGCCCGGTACATGGAAAGCTGAAAACGAGATGGTCAGTTTTGGAAGGTGTAGTTAAGTCGGATAAAATGGATAAAACTGTGATTGTGCAGAGAGATTACTATGTAAAAGAGAAGAAGTATGGCAGGTATAGAAGAGCACGGTCCAGGGTACCAGCACACAATCCGCCATGTATAAATGCAAAGGTCGGGGACATGGTTCGAATTAAGGAATGTAGAAAACTGAGTAAAACTGTAAGTTGGGTCGTGATTGGAAAGATGAATATTTGACCTTCGTTATCTAATAAAGAAAATTATCCGGGAATTACCCAAGAAGTTTTAATGTCAGTATCCTAATACATAATGAGACTCATTAGAATTAATCTTACAATACACGGCAAGGTTTAAAAAAATGGCAAAACCAATTGCAGGAGTATCAAAAAGGCTCCCACTCGGACAAGCAATAAGTGCGAATATCTCAAGAAGTCTACCTACCGGGGCACGTCTTGTGTGTGCAGATAACACTGGTGCAAAGGAGATTGAAATAATCGCTGTTAAGGGATATAAAGGAGTTAAACGGAGATATCCGGCGGCAGGAGTTGGCGATTTGGTTGTCGCATCCGTGAAAAAGGGGCGCCCGGAGATAAGAAAGGAGGTCGTATTTGCGGTAATTGTCAGACAACGACAGCCATACACGAGATGCAACGGAACAAAAATAAAATTTGAGGATAATGCAGCAATTCTTATCAGCAAGGAAGGACTTCCAAGGGGGAGTGAAATAAAAGGCGCTATTGCAAGGGAAGCCACAGAACGGTGGAACAAGATAGGGACGCTGGCAAGTGTAATCGTATAGTTATACTAATTCAAAAAAAAATAATTCAAAAGATAAAATGCAACAAATCCAGTCAAAACAGCCACGAAAACAACGAAAGTGGAGGTATGATGCACCATTACATCGCAGGCAAAAAATGCTGGCAGCACATTTAAGCAAAGATCTAAAAGAGAAGTATAATAGAAGGTCTATATCGATCAGGAAAGGTGATCAGGTAAAGGTTATGCGGGGTGCATTTGTTGGTATTGGTGGCGAAGTGCTCAAAGTTAATCTGGAAAAATATAAGATTTATGTCGATGGTATAACCCAGAAGAAGGCAGATGGTACAGATGTTTCAAGACCCATAGATCCATCAAATGTGCTTATAACTGAATTGTTTATAGAGGACAAAGAACGGAGAAATATGCTGGAGAGAAAAATAGAGTAAAAAAATGACACACACAAAACGAATCGCATCTGGTTACGGTAAGCAGTATAAATGGATAATTACTCCAAATCCCGGATCGCATCCAAAGAAATATTCCGTTCCATTGCTCATGGTTGCACGGGATATCCTAAAATACGCAGATAATGCAAGAGAAGCAAAAAAGATAATCAATAATGGCTTGATAATGGTTGATGGAATCCCTAGGAAGGATTACAAATACGGGGTGGGGTTAATGGATGTGATTAGCATCCCTAAAGCAAAAAAATATTTCAGGGCGATACAGGGCAAAAAAGGTCCGGTGCTAAAAGAGATAGATGAGAAGGAATCAAAGTTTAAATTATGTAAAATAATCAATAAGTCAATTATAGGAAAAGATACTATCCAATTAAATTTACATGATGGGAGTAATGTTCTGCTCAATTCTGGTAAAGATGAGTATAAGACGAGAGACACCCTTGTTATAGGGCTCCCGGACAAAAAGATAATAAAATCCATAAGTTTTGATGTCGATAATCTTGCTGCGATAACCAGTGGCAGACACAGTGGCGAGACGGGCAAAATAAAGGAAATAGTCAAAGGTACGGAAACTCATCACTCGTTGACCAGAGTTGGAGATATTCAAACCCTGACAGATTATGTGTTTGTTGTTGGTAAGACAAAATCAATGATTTCTATTTGGCAAAATGAAAACTAAATTTCTGATTATAATTATGTTAACGAGTATGCTGGTTTGGAATCTTAGTGTCAGTGCGAGTGTCGACTCTATTGATGATGTAATGCATATTTGTGAGGAGATTAACTATTCCGAGTATAGAGATTATTGTTATGTCGATGTTGCAGCTCAAATTGCAAGAGTTGATTCAGAAAGGGCATTGAATATCTGCAAGACGCTAAAAGACACTTGGGATCGAGATGATTGTTACAGGGGTGTCGCACCAATAATTGCAAGGGTCGATTGGAATAATGCATCTACGATATGCAAGGGCATTAAGGATACCGAAGATCGAGATTCATGCTACAAAGAGATTGCTTCAGTCATTGGAGAATCCGATCCAGTCAATGCATTGGATGTCTGTAAAAGGATTGAAGATTTTTGGGGTCAAAATGATTGTTACAGGATCATTGTAAAATATCATCCAGATAAAGATTTGGATATTCGCGAGGATGTTTGTAAAGAGATCAAAGATTCCGATGACAGGGATGATTGTTATGAGGATGTTGCACCCATCATCGCGAGATCTAATCCAGATGACGCATTGGATATCTGCAATGAGATCAAACATCTTTGGGATCAGGACTCGTGTTATGTTAGTATCGCACGTGTCATCGCGGAGTCCGATCCAGCAAAGGCATTGGATATCTGCGAAATACATGAATGGGAAAGGGAGTATTGCTGTTGTAAGGTAGCACCCATCATCGCAAATTATAATACAACAAAGGCTTTGGATATCTGTGAAAACGTCTCCGGCTGGTATGAGGACCAGTGCTATAAGAATATTGCACCAGTTATAGCAAAATTAGATCGAAAAAGAGCATTGGATATCTGTGAAAATATCAATGATTCCTGGTATGATTCCTGGGATCGTGATGTTTGTTATATAACTGTTGCATCAGTTGTTGTGGAATCAAACCTAGATAAAGCATTAGATGTTTGTAAAGAAATCAAATATTATCGTCGAGGAGAATGCTATGAAAATATAACGAAGGTCATTGCAAAGTCGGATCCGGAAAAGGCATTATATATCTGCAAAGAGATCGAAGATTCTGAGGAAAAAGAGGATTGCTGCAAAGATGTCGCGATGATAATTGCGGGGCGTTATCCAGACAAAGCATTGGACATCTGTGAAGGAATGGATGGGCTCTTGAATTTTTTGGATAGGGACTCATGCTATAGGGAAATCGCACCCGGAATTGCGGAGCATTATCCCAGAAAAGCTATAGAAATTTGTAATAGAGAGGGAAGCTTATTGAGTATTTTCGCGATAGGTAGGGATTCATGCTATAGGGAAATCGCACCAGAGATTGCAAAATCCGATGCAAATGAAGCATTGGGGGTTTGTGCAAATATCGAAGATTATTGGGACAAAAATGACTGTTATGAGGAGGTCATGAAGACATTTGCGAGATCCGATCCAGATAAAGCACTAGATATTTGCAAAGAAATCAAAGATTCAAATACCCGGGATTTATGTCATAGACACGTTGCACCGGTTGTTGCTGAGCTCGTGGTCAACAAGACCATAGAACAACGGCAAAAAAGGGAAATCCCTGGAGAAATGAATAATCTGATCATAGCTGCCATCATAATTACGGTAATTATTACCTTTATCATAATAATAAGGAGAAGAGATAGGATAACTAAAGTACAATAAAATGAACTACCCAAATCCGATGCAAATTCCAAGGATAGAGAAGGTTACTGTGCACATAGGTGTTGGTGAATCGGGAGAAAGACTAATAAAAGCAGAAAAACTATTGAATCAATTAACCGGCGTAAAACCAGTTAGAACCTCATCTACACACAGAATCCCGGCGTGGGACCTTAAAACAGGTGAATCTATCGGTTGTAAGGTTACTCTTAGAGGAGATAGTGCAATAAAGCTCCTGAAAAACGCATTTTACGCAAAGGATAACATTATAAAAGAATCACAGTTCGACACCCGGGGAAATTTTTCGTTTGGTATCCATGAACACATAGATCTCAAGGATATAAAGTATGATCCGGAGATTGGGATATGGGGTATGGACATAAACGTTACTATAGAACGCCCGGGCTACAGGATCAAAAAAATGCGGGTACAAAAGAAAAAAATTCCATCCAGGAATCTAATAACCAAGGAAGAATCAATAGAGTTCATAAAAGAAAATTTTGGTGTAAAAATTGAAGAATGAAAAGTTTGATACAAGGAATTTAGTATGTTCTGTTTGTGGAAGCAGTCGCGGTATGATCCATAAATATGGACTAAACGTTTGTAGAAGGTGTTTCAGAGAGATTGCACCGAAGATCGGATTCAAGAAGAATTATTAAAATGGATATAAAACTATTTGACAGATGGGATTTTGACGTGGAGGTCAAAAGTGAGGGTTTGAAAGCGTATATATCGCTTAACCCGGTTTACATTCCACACTCTGCTGGCAGGCACACGAAAAAACAGTTTGAAAAGTCCAAGATGAACATAGTCGAGAGGCTGGTAAATAAGTTAATGAGATCAGGGCAGGGAACAAGAAAAGTAGCGGGTAAATATATCCGGGGCGGAGGAAATACCGGAAAGAAGCAAAATGCCATCCGCACAGTAAAAAAAGCATTTGAGATCATAGAAAAACGCACCAAAAAGAATCCAATCCAGGTTTTGGTGGATGCATTAATCAATGCCAGCCCATGTGAAGAAACCACAACCATCATCTATGGTGGGATCAGGTACCATAGGGCTGTAGATGTCTCGTCCCAGAGAAGAATAGACTTTGGGCTTAAATACATAACCCTTGGTGCTTTTGCAACAGCATTCAATTCAAAAAAATCAATTGAGGAGTGTTTAGCAAATGAAATAATGTGGGTGGCAAATTCCGATACAAAGAGTTATGCTATTCAAAGAAAAGAAGAAATCGAGAGAATCGCCCGGTCTGCGAGGTAAACAAATAATTCAAAATGGGAAGAGCAGAACAAATGGTGCAACGGATCAAGGAACTTATGTATGATCAAGAGCATATTAGAAACATGGGTATTGCAGCCCATATTGATCATGGAAAGACAACTTTAAGCGATAATCTACTCTCTGGAGCAGGAATGATATCCGAAGAACTTGCCGGGAAACAACTCTTCTTGGATTTTGATGAACAGGAGAAGGCAAGAGGTATCACAATAAACGCGGCAAATGTTTCTATGGTTCATAAAAATGATGGCCAGGACTATCTTATTAATCTAATTGATACCCCCGGGCACGTCGATTTTGGAGGTGATGTGACCAGAGCTATGCGGGCAGTTGATGGTGCTGTGGTTGTTGTTTGTGCAGTGGAAGGTGTCATGCCCCAGACAAAAACAGTTATAAATCAGGCATTAAAAGAGAGGGTAAAGCCGGTATTATTCATAAATAAGGTTGATCGCCTCATAAACGAGTTAAAGCTT
>DAOVSA010000101.1 GCA_030633635.1 Candidatus Altarchaeota archaeon | reverse complement strand
ATAATCTACAAGAAACCCCTTCGGGGAAATTTAGATAGCTCCAGCTAACCCAATGTAATACCAATGCTCGATTTTCTCTCCAAATATAGCCCTATCAGGGGGTCCTTTAGAGAAATAACCCACTAATCCCATTTTGCATCCACATCTGTCACAGGTTGGAGCCCAATTTTCACACCATTTTACTAGATTTTCTTGTGTTGTACTTACCAAGCACAGTAATCGTTTGAAGTGTTTTCTCTTTACCCTATAGTAGGCGCCATAGTATCTAACGGTTTTGAATTGCCTGTCGGGAATGTGTCCAATAACGGCGGATATGAACTCCTCCACAGTCATCGTTACGTAATGTTTGACATCATCATTGTCGACGTACCAGAATGTTACATTCTTACCGTCGTATTTCTCTATTCTTGACTCTGCAACGGCGGGATGTCTGATGTATCTGCCGATGTATGCTATCATATGTTTCTTGTTGTGTATCTTGTCCTTTGCCCTGACATAGAAGCCATTGGGAAATGAAAAATTCACGAAGTGAATTTTTGATTTATTGAAAATTTCACATTTTCAATATATGCCTTGAACAGATAATCTATCAATGCTTTATTCTCTACTGTGTTAGGGATAACCTTTTTGAACCTCGTCAATACCTGATACTGCCATGCCCTGCGGAGAGGTTTGTATGGGAACACTCCCAAGTCGACCCATTCGCCATTATAACGAAAACCACCTTCTGTCACCAAGCAATGGATGTGTGGATTGAATGCCATGTCCTTGCCATAGCTGTGGATTACTACCACAGCGCCTGGGGTAACTTTTCTACCCAGCTTCCAACTCATCATATCTGATATTGCGGTGATAGCACAGTCAATCAAGATCTTGAAGAGTTTGCGATTTTCATTGAAGAATGGTCTCAGTTCTTCTGCTATTGTCATGACCACATGCCTGTGTGTTACGTCAAATGTCCTTCTGGCAAGTCTTCCAGCCCATTTATCCGTGTATTTCTTTCCGCAGTGGGTGCAGACTCTGCTATTACAACCAAGATGGATTACCTTAACATTGCCACAGTTTGGGCAGTGGTAGAGAAAGTAGCCTCTGGAGTCGTCCTGGCACTGTAACATCTTTTCGACTTCGTTGATCTCGACTTCTCTGAGTTCATCACTATGTTTGAACTTGTAGACATCCCAGTTGTGGTTGTCGGAGAATATGTGGTTTATGGTAATCTGCTTAGGTTCAGGATTAATATGGGTTTGTCCTAAGGTATTATCGAGTGTTGGGTTCACATACAACACTTAGGGTTGTACCTACTTTAGTAGGTGCAACCTTTAAGTTCAGAGGGAGATAGACTTTATAATACAATAAAAAATAAATTTGGACAATTTTGACTTAGTGAAACGACAACAAAGACTTCATAGACATTTTTCATATATCCCATACAACCTCTTCTTCATGATTTCCCAATTATTCTCTTCATAAACTTTTTTGGCCTTCTTTGTCATTTTCTTTGCCCTTTCTGGATTTTTATAGAGTTCTAGAACACACCTTGCGAGGTCTTTTTCATCTCCTGGTGCAAAGAACAGGATTAATTCCTTGCCAAAAAATTCCCTCAGAGCCATTGTATCAGAGGCTATGATCGGTTTATTAAGGGCGGCGTATTCAAATAACTTGTTGTGAGTCTCTAGCTCTGTGATATAATTACTCAGATTAGGTATTAGACCGATGTCAGACATTTTTATGTACTGGGGGACCTGTTTGTGTGGAATTTCTCCTCCAAAATGGACATGGTTATCCAGATCCATTGATTTGACAAGATCTCTCAGACTTTTTTCATAATATTCGTTGCCGGATGTTACATTACCAAAGATTAGAAACATGATATTGGAGATGTCTCCTTTCAGGATATTTACTGCTTTGATTGCAGTAGTCAGTCCTCGCTCCTCCATTATTGCACCCGGATAAATTAATACAAATTTGCCCCTTAAGAAGTCTGGTCTTTCTGGATTTTCTTCGAGATTGAGGACTTTATTATCAGGAACATTCATTATGAGGGTGATTTTTTCATCGGGTGTTCCCCTCTTGATAAAGAGATTCTTCACGGTGGGGTTGACCGTAATTATCTGATCTGCGAATTTCATACTAATTTTCTCGATAAATTTGATGAAGGACATTGATCTACTGTCAAGTTTTTTATTAAGCCTTGCTGCAAAGATCTCTGGCATTGCCTCGTGCATATCTAAAATAACCGTAGAACCGGTTAATTTTGGAATAACAGCAGAAAAGACGAGGAAATCAGGTAGAGTGTGAATGTGAATTACTTTATACCTCTTCTTCAGGTGGAGAATATTTAGTTTTATAGAGGACAGGGTGAGAAACAGGAAATACTCGTAGATATACCTGAATGCCCCACTACGTTTCCTCTTCACGGGGAGGCGATATACATTGATATTGCCACTAGTCTCTTTCTTTGCCTCCTTATCATTTCTCAGGCAGATCACATCTACATTGTATCTTTCTGCCAGTGCTTCTGCTGCTCTTTTCACCCGAATATCCCATGGATAATAGGAATGTACGATCATGCACACATTCATTTACTATCACCTATAAGGATGTCCAGAATCAGTTCACTCGTGTTCTTAATTTCAAATGGATTTTTAATCTCAGACATATCCTTATTCATCATTAATTCAATACCCTCTAAAATGTTTTTCATATCCGCACCGACCAAAATATTCCCTCCCAAGTCAACGGTCTCTATCCATTCGGTACTATCTCTTAGTGTTATACATGGTTTATTCATAAAAAAAGCTTCTTTCTGGATCCCCCCGGAGTCTGTCATGACAAGTTTTGCTTTTTGCAACAACTCAAGAAAATCCAGATAACCAACCGGTTTCAGTATATTGGCATTATCTGCTTTTTCTAGAACATCCCAGAGATTGAATTCCTTCAACCTTTTTTCTGTCCTTGGATGAACAGGAAATATAATCTCATGATTTGAATTCGCCATTGCATCAACAATTCCACTCAATCTGTTTACATCATCCGTGTTTTCTGCCCTGTGGACTGTTGTAAGTATGAAATCATTGGGCAGTGGAAAATCCTTAAATTGTGATTTTTTCTCTGCTATTTTAAGGTTCTGTGTGCATGCTTCCAGCATTATATCGCCAACAAGGAATATCTTGTCATCTGGGATACCCTCTTTATTCAGATTCATGACTGCTGTTTTTGTTGGACAGAACAGATAAGTGGAACAGTGATCAACCAGAATCCTGTTGATTTCTTCTGGCATATTCATATCAAACGAACGCAACCCGGCTTCTATGTGGGCTATTGGGATATGTAACTTAACTGCTGCTAATGCACCTGCCAATGTACTATTTACATCTCCGGAAACGATTACCATATCCGGCTTTTCATTTAGTAAAACCTTCTCGATTTTTATTAACATGGTGCCTGTCTGATAGCCATGTGTTCCCGAGCCAACATTAAGGTTATGATCAGGGGCAGGTATTTCCAGATCAGATAAGAATACATCAGATAGCTCTTTATCGTAGTGCTGACCTGTATGTATCAGAATATTATCTACATCCCTCT
>DAOVSA010000057.1 GCA_030633635.1 Candidatus Altarchaeota archaeon | reverse complement strand
GAAATGATGATAAAGGCAAACGATGCAGGATATGACAACGGTGAAATTGCTGCCTGGATTGATGGCGAACTTTACATGCACTTTACCGATTTTAACTGGAGAACAACAAACGAATTAAAAATAAAGCGTATCTCTCTCGGAATTTATATCCATAACAACCCAAAAGATAATATTTGCTGGTTTGATGATGTTGCTTTAAGCACAGGATATATTGGACTATAGATAATACTCTATTCAGACTTAAGATAAGAGACAGAGTAGGTACAGTATGGAGTAGGCAGTAAGCAGTAGGCAAAAGTCAGAGCATCAAATTATCAGAAGACAGAACGAATGTTAAACAGAGATACAGTGAATCGGAGCAAAGACACAAGAACAGGTGAGGCATCTTGCCTCACAGCTTGGAGACAGAGTAAAACCAAAGGTAGCCGCAACCTTTAGGTTGCGCAAGCTACTGTTATCCAAAGAGTTATATTCGCAGGCTAACCCTTCGACTTCGCTCAGGACAAGAGCCTGCGCCTACCTTCGGCCGTCCTGAAAAACAGGATTATCTCAAAATGATACCCTGACTTTAAAAGAAATTATTTCACAAATAGAATCTTTTTTGTCTCTGTGCGATTCCCCTGAGACAATCTGCAGTAGTAGATGCCTGAGGGAAGTACCTTCCCAAAATCATCCCTTCCATCCCAGACCACTGTAGTGGTAAGTGAAAAGTTAAAAGATAAAAGTGAAATCTCCCTCACCTTCCTCCCCGTGACATCAAATATCAGCAACGAAATATCTTCCATCTTACATCCTACATCCCTGTCCTGAGTATTATCGAAGGAATGTATCCCAAATTTTATTTCTACCTTTTCCCTGAATGGATTGGGGTAGACCTCAAACCTCGGAGTCTTGGGTCTAATAATCTGACCCTCTTCTAATCCTGTATGACCGGTCTCAATCGCATATACATAACCACCGTTACCCCACTGCGTGGCATGAACTGCTTTGCCACCTGCTGCGGCGTGTTCGCCATCATCCGCAATGTCAACGGAGTAGATTGAACCGGGCGAACCATAAGAAAATATCGGATTTACGGAATCATGTTCAAAAAGAAGTATATCATCGTAAAGATTTAGTGTATCACCCCAAGAACCAGCTATCGCAACCTCTCCATCTGGGGTTATTGCTACAGAAGGGACATAATAACCGCAATCTGTATACTCCCATAAAGGTGTCCCGCTTGAACTATCAAACATCGCAACCCTACCAGCATCGCCTGTGGGAATCGTTTCCAGAGAACCAATAACAATCGTTTTGCCATAATGAGAGACATCTACTGAACCAACCCAGTTATAAAATCCAGCCGTGGGTGGAATATAATAGGACCACTTCTGCTGATAGATTGAACCGGTCCAGGAATAGGTATACAGATGACCGTAATAGTCTCCTCGACATATAATTTTACCATCCGAAGACATTGCACCACAACATGCTTCATATGGATTTTGGTTTGCCCATCTGAGACTGCCATTTTCAAAAACATAGGTATTGTACCTCGTGACTGCAAAAATTATGTTCCCATCATCAGAGACACCAATATCATATACCGCACCCGATTCAGGAATAGCATATGCCCAGAGTGATTCGCCACTTAAAGCATTAAAGGAGTAAACAATATCCTCTTTCGGTGGTCCGGAACGATACCCCGCCATGATAATGCATGACCCATCATCAGAAAAACTCAATTCCCGTCGCCACATACCAGGTGCAAATCCCTTTTTCCATATTGGTGTATTTGAACCGGGACCAAATACATAGAGGGTATCGATAGTGCCATCATATAGACTTGCCGCAAATAAGGTATCTGAACCTCCGGACCAACTATCAATACTTCCATAAGGGTCATCATATTGGTCCAATGGAAATTCCCATTGAGGAATGCTGATACTGATATCAAAGAGCTGCAGCCTCTCATTATTCAACTCCTGAAAAACCCAGATATATTTACCATCGGGGGTCATTGATACATTTTTAGCGATCGCAACGGGATCCGCATATTGCCATAAAATCGCTCCCCTGTTTTCTGAATCAAACACTCGTCCTTTAATTTCTGCTTCATTTTCATTTAATGACCGAATCGGAATTAGATGGGTAACTGTTTTACATCTCCCACCTTCTTCAGCTTTCTCAATCCCTGCACTATTCAACTGTGTGGGGAATAATAAAAGTACAACAAAGATACTGAACATTTTATCCTCCTTTTATCTAAGTATTATTGCCTTTTCTATCATCTTAAAATCACCGACAACAAGCTGAATAAAATAGACACCTGGTGTTACCTTACGACCCAAATCATCTGTACCATGCCATTCCAGCTTCGCTGGAAGAATAAAGGATGAAGGATAAAGGATAAAGTTTTTGACTAAACGTCCAGCTGTATCAAAGATTTTCAATTCTATGTCCTCTGCACTATGCTCTTTACTGGGAAGGTTAAGACTAATGGTGGTGAAAGTAGAAAATGGACTCGGATAAATCTTAAGGACTGGAATAACTAATTTAAGTGTATAGTTTTCTGTAATACCAATTTCCTGAATAGCAAAGAGTGAATCACTTATATCTTCATTTTGATTTAAACCTATATCATAAGCGATAATCTTGACCAAACAACTATCTGAGGGTGTGTTAGGAATAACCCATTCATAAGTTGAATCATTTGATTCACCCGATGAGATGAGAAGCCAGTTATTGCCGGCATCTGTTGAATAAAATATTGTAAGTGAATCAACACCTATATTGTCATCGGCAATCCAGTTGATATCACAGGTATCACCCGGGGGGAAAACTTCACCACCATTTGGCGAGATAAGATTCACCACCGGTGCGGTCTCATCAAAAATCTTAGCATAGATATCATTGGTTTCCCTTACCCAGACGACCCAGGTATTTCCCAAAGAATCAAAAGCAATCTCAGGCCAGTAATCGTTGCTCGCCGTAGAAACGATCTCTTCCTCCGGATCAAAACTCGTGCCATTATATTTTGCGATATAGACATTGTATATTCCGGACTCATTCTTGCCACCCCACACAACACAGGGAAGACTATCCTTTCCAAAACCGATTGATGGATATTTGTCGTTAAGCGTATCAGGAGTATTAACAACCTGTGGAATTGACCAATTCGCCCCCTCCCACTTGGAGTAATATACCTCTCCCCACTTTCCAATCCAGTAGTCATAAAAGCCTGTCTCTTTTTTAAGATACTTGTGCCACACAACCCAGGGGATACCATCCGGAGAGAATGCAATCTGGGGTCGGTAATCAAGATTTGTATCAGGAGAGGTAATATATGCCTCGGGCTCCCAACCTGCACCATTCCATTTGCTGTAAGAAATTTCCTGAGTCGTATCGCTATTGGCATCAACAATATATTGCATCCAGACTACCCAGGGATAATTTTCAGGAGAAATCGCAATTGATGGATCATTATCATAGAGGTCATCTGGTGAATTTACCAATCCTACAGAGCTCCAGGAGACACCGTTCCAGCGCGAGAAACCAATATCATGTCCATAATTAAATGTCACCCAGTTATACCCATCACTTCCACAACCAATATCCGGGTCACTATATGCATATCCCTCAACAACGGTATCAACGACAAATGTGCTTCCATTCCATTTACTCACCATTCCCCCGGAATTAGTGCTATATACATATGGCCATACAACCCAGGGGTTACCTCCTGAATCAACACTCGCACCAAATGGGGTTCCAATCTGATTGGGGTAGAAGCTGAGCAAGGTTTCGGATTCAAATGCACCTGAAACCCACCGGGAATAGTAATAATTCACAGAACCACCGCTTAATCCGTACCAGAATACAAAGGGAGTATTAGCACCATCTATGACGATTTCTGGAACATTGTCCAAATCATTCCCATCAGGTACAGTTACCCTGATTTCTGGCGTCCAGCCACCAAAACATATAAGGGGGAGGAAGAATAAAACTACCAGTTCAAGGATTACCTGTTTACCGAATGTCATTGCTACTTTCTTCATTATATCTCCTTACAATTTAGGTTCTCAAATTTCAAATCTTTTTTAGTCTTACATTATCATATTACATTAAATTGTCCTCCTAAGTCAAGAAGAAAAAAAAGAGTGATAAAAATCCTTTTTAAAATTTAGTATTAATCCTAATGTAATAAAATCAACTGCACATTTACCTATCTAAATGCACCACACAGGCAGATAAGATAACCATCTGTGAGAAAGAAATATAACATTTCAGCAGGTAGGTGAATGGGGATTTGCGGAGGGAGAATATCTACGTGCGTTTTCCCTTTTCCGCGGTGAGCCATTCGAGAAGATGTATGACGACTGGTTGGATGATAAGAGGTTGCTCCTACAAAACCAAAACATGCAATATCAGGAGACACTTCACTCCAGAAATATTGTCATCGCTCTCCCCGTTAAATAATGATTTTTAAAATGTCTAACCTACAGTCCATGGATATTCATTCCGCTGTTAAGGTACAATAATCTCTTGTCCCTCTATCTTTTCAATCCATGCTTTTGCACCAAGTTTCTTAAATATTTTCATTGCTTTGGTGAAATATTTTTTTGCCTCAGCTTTATCACCTGATTCTTTAAACATCAAACCCTGATAATAATAAATCTCAGCAAGATAAAACTTGGTTTTTATTTGTTTGAAAATTGCCATTGATTTCTTAAAAAAGGACTTTGCTTTATCCCACTTTTTCTCTTTTGTATAAAGACGCCCAGTAAGACATAAAACACTAGCTTTTATCACCTTTGAACCAAGTTCATCCGCAATAGATAAAGCTTGCTTTAAGCTCTTTTTGGCATCAGTCAGGTTACCCTTTGCCAAATAGAGTGAGGCAATATCAAGACAAACATCAGCAAGAAGCAACTTCGATTTAATTTCCCGGGCAATCAAAAGGGCTTTATTATAATACTTCTCAGCACTTGAAAAATCATTTTTCTCTGTAAAAATTTTACCTATACTTAAAAGGCTTGCTGTTTCACCCTCACGGTCGCCAATTTCTTTTTGTATTTTTAATGACCACTGGTAAGACTCTAATGCTTTTGAAAATTCACCAAGATTAT
>DAOVSA010000040.1 GCA_030633635.1 Candidatus Altarchaeota archaeon | reverse complement strand
CTTGTTGACAGATATGCCCCACAAGAGTACCGGATGGATTTGGGGGGCATTTGAATAACGTTCGATTATTCAACTTCTAATCACCCGGGTGCCCTTGTTATTCACATTGGAATAAAAGAATTCGTATGGTCTATCCATCATGAAATCCCTCACTGATTCTTCCAGTTCCCTTGCGTGATTGACTCCCAAGGCTAACGCATAGACTGTTGGACCAAATGAGCTCATACCGCTCCCGTATGAATCTTTTGAGAGTTTATCAATTAATCCTTTGATCAATGGATCTTGTAGTTCTAACTCGATCTTTTTAAATCCCACCTGTTGCATTCCTTCCAACCCGCTTCCAAACGCCTCTATGTCCTCCTCAAGAATTGATGGCAGGATCTTCATCAGGATTAAATGGGATATTCGCTCTGTTTCTCCTCTGGGTATCGGACAGTATTTCTGAAATATATTCACTTCATCTGACCCATAGATCTTTGGGCCTACCCTCGGAGTCACACACACGAACCACCAATCCGGGGGCAGATCGTATCTTGCTAAGATTGGTGCAGGTCTCGCTTTAGATACAGAGGAAGGCAAATAGCTCTGTTTTTCTTTTCCTTTGCCAAATGAATGTCCTCCATCCAGAATGAAACCGCCGGATTCAAATGCCGAAATGCCGATTCCAGAAGTTCCCCCCCTTCCACAGATATCTGCCAGTTCCACGGCTGTTGGATGAATTTGATTTAATTCCGCTATTCCTCTTGCGATTGCCAAGTAAAGTTGTGTTGTACTTCCCAGGCCAACATGGTCCGGAATTTGACTTTTTACGGTAATTCTGAACGCATCTTTTGTATTAAAATGTTTATTGATCCTGTTAATTGTGTTTTTTATCTCAGCAATCCTTTCATCTGCTATGACCTCCGTTCTATCCGTTCTATCCTTTCTATCTGATTTTTCCAATTCCTCGATCATTAAATTCACGTTTGGTTTCTTAAGTGCAACTCCGATACCGCCATCGATTCTTCCAAGACTTCCATTAAGATCTATCAATCCAAAATGAAGCCTGCTTGGTGTTATTATCTCAATCATTTGTTTAATATTTTGATCTCTAATTTTTATAAAAGAATGAGGGAGAAATGAAGGAATTACACAAGGAATTACACAGGCAAATCATCGAAAAGATTTTGAATAATGAGATCAAAACGCATGAGGATCTGAATCTCGAAAAGAGAAGAATTTCCGCGAAGCTCCATCTGAAGAGGTTTATCCGTAACTCGGAGATTCTAAGATATGCGAAACCAGATGAGCTGGACCGGCTAAAGTTGCTTATAAAAAAACCTGTACGCACAATTTCCGGTGTTGCGATCGTTGCGGTGATGACCCGGCCACTCCCCTGCCCTCATGGAAAGTGTGCATATTGCCCGGGAGGACCAGAGATAGGTGTTCCTCAGAGTTACACCGGAAAGGAACCTGCAACAAGAAGAGCCATCCAGTACGGATTTGATCCCTACCTGCAAACGACATTTAGACTCACTCAACTCAAACAAATCGGACACCCAATCGATAAAGTGGAATTGATTGTTATGGGCGGGACTCTCACGGCTCAATGCCTGGATTACCAGGAATGGTTCGTAAAGAACTCGCTTATGGCGATGAACGAATTTAATGAAAATTATGATCTCATCGAGAGGGAAGGGACAGAAAAATTCCTGGAAAGCTATATTCCAAGGAAATTCAACTATCTGGAGGATATCCAGGCCAAGAACGAAAACTCCTCGGTTAGATGTGTCGGGATGGCATTTGAGCCAAGACCTGATTGGGCTAAAAAATCAGAAATCGATCAAATGCTTCGCTTTGGGGTCACAAGAATTGAAATGGGAGTTCAATTACCCTTTGATTTTGCGTATAAAAGGGTTAACAGGGGACATACAGTGGAAGATGTCGTTGAGTCCACACAACAACTCAAGGATTCAGGCCTTAAGGTTGGCTATCACATGATGCCGGGGCTGTTGGGAAACCATGACGTGGATTTGGATGGATTTAAACGAATCTTTGAGGATGAGAGATTTAAACCAGATTCAATCAAGATTTATCCCTGCCTGATTCTCAAAGGAACGAAGTATTATGAATTGTGGAAAAACAAGGAATTTGAGCCGATCACAACCGAAGAGATGATCAACCTGATGATGGAAGTTAAGAAGATGATGCCCAGATGGACCCGGACGATGAGAATAATGCGGGACATTCCCTCAGACATAATCGATGCGGGAATAAAAGCAAGCAATCTCGGGCAAATAATCTATGAACAGCTCAAAAAAGAAAATATTAGGTGCAAATGTATCAGATGCAGAGAGGTCGGGCACAAACTCCTAAAGGAGGGAATTAAACCCAAAACAGAGGATATAAAACTCGTAAGGGAAGATTATGTGGCAAGCCATGGGAAAGAGATCTTTTTATCCTTTGATGATGTAAAAAATGATATATTAATCGGATTTTTGAGACTTAGAATTCCCTATCAACCATTTAGACCCGAAATAACCGATAAAACATCACTTGTTAGGGAATTACACGTTTATGGCCCGATGGTAGAGATCGGGGAAACACCGGATTATGAATGGCAGCATCGAGGCTACGGAAGTGAGCTGTTAAAAGAAGCGGAAAAAATCTCAAGAGAAGAATATGATTGCAAAAAGATTCTTGTAACAAGCGGAATCGGTGCCAGAAACTATTACAGAAAGTTTGGCTATGAAAGAGACGGGGTTTATATGAGCAGATCCCTATGATATTTAATGTACAAAAATGAAACTCAGGGCTTTATCTCACGGCACGGGAACAATTGCTTCTGCACCCGGCAAAGGTGCTGCTTTTGCTTTAGATACGAATGTTGTGGCTGAGATAAAACTCTTAGAAGACGAAAAAGAGATAATATACGCAGGGGGCCAAAGTTCACTGGTAAAAAAAATCGCCAAAAAAACACTAGATTTCTTTGGATATGATTATGGTGCAGAAATATCAATAGAAAGCGAAATTCCTGCAGGAATGGATGATAGTGGAGCAATTTCCACTGCGATAGCCTTGGCTATTGCCGGGGGTCTGGCAAAAAGTCATGGATCCATAAACGAACTCAGGATAGATAAATATATGCATGAGCAATTTCTGGTTGTGGATAAAAAGGTGGTGGATAAAAAAAAGCTCATAGAGCTCTGTACACCAATAAATAAAAACCAATTTGACGATGTTTCAGCCAGTTTCTATGGCGGGTTCGTCATTACAGATAATAAAAAGAGAGAGATTCTCAGAAGGGGTGAAATGGAAGATCTTTATGCGATAATATTGATCCCAAAGGAGACAGCGGGAATCGACATGGCGGCAAAAGACCTATCCACAATATTCACAAATGAGGCCGAAATAGCATGGAATGAGGCTTTGAGGGGTGACCTGTATACTGCAATGAAACTTAACACATTGATCCATGGCAATGGATCGGCGAGGGAGATGCTCAGTTCGGGAGCATTAACTACCTCTATCTCACATTCATCTATAATAGGTTTGGTAAGGGACGAGGATAATGTTGAGCCCGTGGCAGATGCAGTCAGAGGAAATGGCGAAGTTCTCGTTCGAAAAGTAACAAATGAAGGAGCAAAAATCTTGGAAAAACCAAAGAAGGTGATGAGGGTCAGAGAGTTCTTAAAATTGAAAGGTGAGGGAGAATTCCATTACCTTTAGCCGTTTTAGACCTGAAGAAGATAGGGGGTAAAAATATTTATTAACTTATTCTTAATTAGATTTATTTCCTCATTTAAATTTTAAATTATACATAAAAATAAATCTATGGTACCATATTCCTAGTGATAAAATGCCGATTGAAGCCTCAAAAAAGATTTGGATGAACGGGAAACTGGTTGATTGGGAGAATGCAAAGATACATGTTCTAACACACGCACTACATTATGGCAGTGGCGTTTTTGAGGGTATAAGATGCTATAAAACGTCTCAGGGACCAGCGGTTTTCAGATTAAAAGAGCACATGCAAAGACTTAAACAATCTGCTAAGATCTATTTTATGGAGATCCCCTATACTGTAGATGAACTTTGTGATGCCACAAAAGAGCTGATCAGGGTTAATGAAATGGAGGCGTGCTATATCCGACCCATCGTGTATAGAGGATATGGAGAAATGGGTTTAAACCCGCTGAATGCACCAGTTGATGTGTCAATCGCTGTGTGGTCATGGGGAACTTATCTTGGTGAGGAAGGTCTTAAAAATGGGATCAGGGCGAGTATTTCTTCTTTCCAACGAATTAGCTCAAATGTTATCCCACCAAATTCAAAAGCAACCGGGCAGTATATTAATTCCATACTCGCAAAGATAGGAACCATGATGAGCGGCCATGATGAGGCGATTTTACTGGATTTAAGAGGGTTTGTATCTGAAGGCCCGGGAGAAAATATATTTATAGTTAAAAATGGATTAATTTATACACCTCCACAACATGCCAGTATTCTACCAGGACTTACAAGGGACAGCGTAATAAAGATTGCAAAAGATCTCAGTTATGAGGTCAAAGAAACGGATATTGACCGGGGAATGTTATATGTTGCGGATGAAGCATTTTTCACAGGTACCGCGGCAGAAATCACTCCCATCAGGGAGGTCGATGGACATAAACTTGGCAAACCCGGACCAGTAACCCAAAAACTTCAGGATAAATTCTTCGACATAGTCAAGGGAAAAGATCAAAGGTATGAAAACTGGTTGGATCGGGTTTAGGGTATTTAGGTGTTGAGTATTTACTCTAAATTACTCCAAATCAGAAAAATATGACCGCCGGTGGTAATAAAATGTATGTGGTCCAGAATTTATTAGACGGAAGGTTCAGGGAAAGTTACAGCAAAGAAAGAATAGACATCTTTGATATTACCGGTTCTGAAATTCTTGCAACAGCACCAAATTCTTCGCGCATGGACCTTGCAATGGCATTTAAAGCTGCTAAAAGGGCGGAAACCCAGATGCGAGAACGTTCCTCCGATGAATTGCTGGATGTTCTGAAGGGTGTATCAAAAATTTACCTGAGAGACCCAAAAACCAAAGAATTGATCGTTAAAGTCACAGGAAGCTGCATAAAGTATGTTAATGAGTCTGTGGAGGGTATAAGACAGTGGTTGGGAAATCCAGACAAATATCTGGATGCTGTTTTCGGACACAAGGATTATCTGGACGGGGGAGTACCGATCTGTATCGATGGGAGGGAAATTGGAAGGCATATATATAAACCGAAGGGTTGGATCGGGGCAATTTTGGCTGGAAATGATGCAGCACTTCCTTCTTTCGTACTTTCCCAGATAGTCCTATCCAAGAATTCTGCGGTGCTGAAGCCGGATTCCAGAGAGCCATTTTCCACCTTCGAATTTGTGAAATCACTACATCAAGAGGGTCTGTCTGATGCGATTCAGCTTATAACCTGGGCGGCAAGCAAAAGACCAGAACTCGGCAAGGAATTGATTAAACACTCCCAGCAGAGGATAATTTTTGGCTCAGATGAAACCATCCAAGGTCTTGCTTGTCATAGGGATGAAGATGGTCATTTAATGGCAGATTACAGGAATGAATACCTGTACCAGTATGGTATGGGCAGAAGCAAATCTATTGTTGCCGAGGATGCGAACCTGGAATTGGCAGCAGAGAAGTGTGTTGAAGGTGCCGCAAAGGATCGTGGCACAAAATGCATCTCAAATAAACTTGTTTTGGTACACAAAGATGTTTATGATGCATTCCTGGACCTGATCGAGACTGACGCAGATAAGCTGGTTGTGGGCGATCCCATGGATCCAAAAACAGACATCGGTTATCTGGGAAAAGAAACTGTCTCGATCTCAGAAAGGTTAATAAAAAATGCGT
>DAOVSA010000061.1 GCA_030633635.1 Candidatus Altarchaeota archaeon | reverse complement strand
ATCCAGTCTATCCAGATCCAACTCCCTGAATTTTTCATCCCATACTTTATATAAATTCCTGTGGACCGAGGATACGGGTTTTCCAGCAGATTTTCGAGCTATTGGAACTATCTCATCGATTTTTGGGTGATACAACAAAAATCTGATTATTTCACCTCCGAGATATCCAGATGCTCCAACCACACTTATCTTTGCCATTTATATCACTCCTCTCAATTTATATCACTCCTCTCAAATTGATAATCACAATAACATAACTATACTATAATATATGCATAATAATTTATAGTATTTCTATAACTCCACCTCAAAGTCCAAGTTCATATACTCTAAAGCTCATATACTCATTTGTATTGTATTAGATATTGGAACTCAAAACTCGGATGTGTCTAAAATTACTTGATGTATTGTAAATTAACCCCCCATAAATTAATAATTTGATATGATTTGTGTGTTATCGAGTGATAGCGAAGGTAGCACCACAGGGTAAAGGGATGATAATCCCTTCTTGAGCGAATACAATGATCACTTATTTAACTTATCTCTAAAATTTAAAATATGATAAAGGGAATATTATTTGACTTGGATGGAACATTGGTTGACTCGTTTAAATCCATAGTCATAGCATTCAATGAGGCATTAGAGTCAATGGGGGCGGAGCCACGAAAAGAAGAGGAACTGATTCCATGGATAGGAATCCCTTACGAGGTCACGATCGGGCAATTTATGCCAGAAATTGCAAACGATTCAGAATCGATCAAAAAAGCAAATATAACATTCAATTTGGTGCGTGAGGAAGTAACAGATCAATACACAAAAGCGAGAGATGGAGTTTTGGATCTATTAACGTACCTAAAGTCAAAACAGATGAAAATTGGAATAGTGACCACAACTCACAGGGAATTGAGCATAAAAATCCTAAAGAGCACCGAAATTATCAAATTTGTGGATGTTTTAATGACGAGAGATGACGTTTCGAAATTAAAACCAGATCCGGAGCCTATATTTATGGCTTTAAAACAATTAAATTTACAAAGGGATGAATGCATAATGATAGGAGATCACCCAAATGATATAATTGCCGCGAAAAAAGCAGGGGTAAAGGTTATTGCAGTGATTAATGCACATAATAAGGAAGAATTACAAAAACATAATCCGGATTGGATCCTGAGCGATATAAGGGATGTGAAAAAGATAATTTAATTTGATATAATGATCCATAAAATGCATATTGGTTTGATTCCTGATGGGAATAGAAGGCATATGAAAAAGGAACAAATTGGTCTTAAAAAGGCGTATCAGGGGGGTATAGCTAAATTTTATGATTTTTTAGAGTGGTGTATTGAGCTGGGGATGAAAGAGGTTACAATCTATGCTTTGTCTATTGAAAATATAAAAAACAGGAGTAAATCAGAATTAAAGCTTCTTTTCGATTTATTTTCAGATGTTGCCAGCAGAACATTGAATGATAAACGAATTCACGATAATCAGGTACACATTAATATCTGCGGGGATAGATCCCTGCTCCCAGATAATGTGGTAAGAAATTTAGAGGAAATGGTGAATTCAACCAAGGAGTATGATAACTTGACTTTGAATCTCGCGATAGCATATGGCGGCAGGCAAGAGATAATAAGTGCTGTAAAAAAGGTTATCGCCAATAAAATGGAGGTAAATGAGGAGAATATTATGCAGAATTTATGGGTCAACTCCTATCCAGACCTGATCATTCGCACGGGCGAATATAGGACGAGCAACTTCCTTGTATGGCAGTCTGCATACTCTGAAATCTATTTTTCGGAGAAATTATGGCCAGAATTTGAGCGAGAAGATCTACTTAAGATAGTGGAAAACTATGAGGATAGAGAACGAAGATTCGGGAGATGAAACATGGATGAATCAATTGATATAAAGATAG
The DNA here is from genome assembly GCA_030633635.1 of Candidatus Altarchaeota archaeon. Classification (GTDB taxonomy): domain Archaea; phylum Altiarchaeota; class Altiarchaeia; order IMC4; family DAOVSA01; genus DAOVSA01. The sequence continues at coordinate 2,784 of DAOVSA010000061.1, read as the reverse complement.
ATACTAAACGGATAGAGAAATATTTTGAGGAACCATTATTTACCGTATCTATCATCACATTTTTAATCGTTATCATCAGACCTTTCTTTGATATAACCCTGTTGCAGAATGTATCATTACTAAATACGTTAACTCTGTCGGTTGTTTTCATGTCACTGGCGTGTATTGCGTGCATATACTTCGTTTATATCTATTTTAAGAACAACATAAAGAATTATTATTTCATTGGGATTCCGGGGTTGGTCTTTATCGTAACCCTATTCTCGTGGTATGCGGATAAGTACACAGATACCATTGCACGCGATTATACCGCTTTATCGATCGTTTTTGCTCTCTTCCTATTATTTTACTCCCTGGCGTTACACCGGATTCTAAAGCCACAGACATCGGCAATTTTGGCGATATTCCTCTCTGGACTTTTAATACACTTAATTCCGGCAGCCTCTGGATATCTATCTGCATTTGATCCCCACTGGTACTATAAGTGGTCGGATCAGATAGTGAACCCGGGACAATGGCAGAATCAAATAGTGAATCCCGGTCTTATCCCAGAGCACGGCTATTTGACTTATCCTGCCATGGAGGGTATTGATCTATCCAATCGTCCATTTTTAGTTTCGATACTTATGGCATCACTTGCAACTACTTTAAAGCCACTTGGCATAACATTACACAATGTTGCAACCCTTTATCCCGGCATATTCAGTGCGTTTATAGTTTTGGTCTTATATTGCCTGGTAAGGGATCTTTTCTCGGGTATGAAACCATATAATTATATTGCCGCGATATTGGCCGTGTTTATGCTTATTCTAAGTCCTGGCTTTGCTTCAAAGGCGATAGCAAACAATTGCGAAGATGATGTATTGGGTATGTTTTTGCTTGTAACATCCTTTCTTTTATTTACGATTTCATTCAAGCGAAAGAGTCTGAAATATGCCTTTTTGTGTGGATTTTCCTTTCTTTTACTTCGTATGGCATGGGGTGGTTATAGTTATGCTGTTGTTGTGCTTGGAACTTTCTCAGCGTTTTATGCAGTTATGAATTTCATACACAAAAAGAATTGTGTTGAGCACATGCCATATTTCATACTACCCATAGGCATCAGTTTTCTTTATCCGTTGATCTTACACGCGAGGGGAGAGATGCCTTCATTTATCCTGCCACCCTACATAGTCCTGATGCCATTTGGCGGTGCGATACTTCTTGCATTTCTCTTGGAGATGATTAGAACATATAGATACGGAAAAATTGAAGCTGAATCCAAGATTGAGGACATCATCCAGAGGTATATTTTTTCGATCGGTGGATTGATTATGATACTAGGGATTATATCGATTGTGTTCATCGGCCCATTAAATATCTTCAATTATCTTTACTCACAGATAACGGGGGTTAAGGTTGAGGGTGTCGTGGCAGTGACTATCGCGGAACAGAATCCACTGGCAAGTACTTTCTTGGGGTTCTTGGATGCAGGGTACTATAGATTTGGAATCGCGCTCCTGATTGGAGTGGGTATGATACCTATATTACTCTATCTCGCGTTAGTAAAACGCAGTATGGGTTCAGCCTTCATTTTAGCATGGAGTTTGCCAATGCTTTGGGGGGTAGTACATAAAACAGCGTTTATATTTACCTCAAGTGTACCAATAACTGTGCTTGGAGCCACTATAGGATTACTATCTGCCACTAATAAAAAGGAGTTTAAGGGTAGTAGAATAACACCAACCCTTATAATTTTCTGTATACCTCTTTTATTCCTCCCATTTTTCGGTACAAATAATTACTGGGTCTTTAGAGGGACGACACCGATGCATATGGGGGAATACTGGCAGGACAGTACAACGGGAGAATATTATGTCGGTAGTGGAGTAGATCGCTTTTATTGGGATACTGCACTTCAATGGTTAAAAACAGAGACAGAATATAACGATGCGGTTTTAACTTGGTGGGATTATGGACACTGGATAGGTCCGATATCACATAGACCAGTAATCATTGATAATCTCCAGCAGGACCATTATGAGATACAGGATGTGGCAAGATTCTTCGTTAATAAAACCACCGAAGAGGATGCATTTGAGATCGTGGAGAAGTATAGGGACTTATATGGAGCTGATGTGTATAAAGAGGTGTATAAAAACGAAGATGGAGTGAATTTGAAGTGGGTTGTAATAGACTGGACAATGATAGGAAAGGGGTCCGCACTGCACGTCATAGCAACGGGAGACATAGATAAAAAAATCCCAGGATCCGGAAGAAATTACGGTCAATGTGTATTCAGACAGGATCTGAGTATTTTACAACCACAGTATGTAGTCGATGAGCATGGTACTACATCCTATGTTAAAAAGATAGTATTTGGGTATAGTAGTGAGGCGGCGTGTGGACTTTCTCAAGGTGCTGCATTGATAATCTTCTATATAAAAAACGATCGTGAGATATCTGAAATAACCGTGATGGATAGGTATGGCTCAGAAATACCATGGAACACATGGGTGGGAATTCATAACGCATCAATTTTGGGAGTCCAATCACTTGGAGATATACTCGTCAATGTGATGAGTGAGAAACAAGTCAATATACCCACATACAACACCTTGGTTTATGTGCCAGACGAATTTAACGATTTTATGATGACCCGACTCTATATGGGAGATTACGCAAATAGTTATTCCAGATTCGGGCTATGTACCGCAGGATGGTGCAAAAATAACTCAAAATTAAAGCATTTTAAACTCGAAAAAGATTTCACCATGGGTTATGTACGAGTTTATAGGATAATTT
>DAOVSA010000155.1 GCA_030633635.1 Candidatus Altarchaeota archaeon | reverse complement strand
ATTCCTCCAATTTTTATGCCCTTATATTCGACCGAGATCTGCTTTGGAAAGGTATCTGTGGTCATGATCGCTTTTGCCGCGTTTAAACTCCCATTGCCTGATAAATTGCCTGATAGCTTGGAATTGCCCGATAACCGGGATACGGATTCGGATATTAACTCTTCGATTAGGGGCATATCCAAACTCTGACCGATCTTTCCTGTTGATCCCACGCCTATGTTTCCGGAATCAATGCCTAACTTTTCCCCTGCCAAGTTACACATTCTTTCTGCATCTTTAACACCCTGTTTAACGCATGTATTTGCACACCCGGAATTTATAACGACTGCTTGCAACTTGTTCTGTATTTTTTCCCGGGTCACAAGGAGGGATGCAGATTTCACATAATTTTTGGTAAATACAACGGAGGTTTCACAGGGAGTATCATTTACCAGCAGGGCTACCCCATATTTGCCCTTCCTTACACCATTTGCCTTAAAATTATCTATACATATTCCAGAGTCCGTTTCTTTTATTTCTTGATTCATTTTAGGTATTGGATTAAGCATTTCAATGTATGATGAGAGGACTTAAGATTATTTAAATTTGAAAAACAAAAAGTTATATCAATGAACGATCAAAAAGATATTCGGGAAAACTGTGCAGTTTTTGGAATACGTTCAAGTAAAGATATCTTTACTGATGCATATTATGGACTTTACGCCCTGCAGCATAGGGGCCAGGAATCGGCAGGAATTGCGACCTACACAAATACGAATTCTGACAAAGGTGAGATAAATGTTCATAAGGACATGGGTTTGGTTTCTGAGGTGTTTAAAGGTGTGTATCTGGAAGGAAATGTTGGTATCGGCCATGTACGATATTCTACCACAGGATCCTCTGAAATAAAAAATGCACAACCATTGACGATTAATTACGCCAAGGGAAGTTTTGCGATGGCACATAATGGGAATATCCTCAATGCAGATGAATTAAAACGTATTCTGGAGGGACGAGGGAGTATATTTGCAACGACAACGGATACAGAGATAATCGCCCAACTAATCGCCCAGGAACATATGAAAACGAATGATTTCATTGATGGTATAAAAAACGCAATGGAGTATCTAAAGGGGGCATATTCGCTGGTTATTTTATATGATGGCAAAGTGATAGGTGTTAGAGATGGATGGGGCTTTCGTCCACTTGTTTTGGGTAAGAAAAAAGATACTTATGTAATTTCATCCGAGAGTTGTGCTTTGGATACCCTGGATATTAAACTAGTTAGAGATATCAAACCATCAGAAATTGTAGTGATCGGGGAGAAATTGGAGTCGTACACAGGTAAAAAACACAAAATCTCGCACTGTATGTTTGAGTACGTTTATTTTTCCAGACCAGACTCAATTATGAATGAAATTCCCATTTATGACGTCAGGAAAAAGATGGGGGAAATTTTAGCGAGAGAATCGCCAGTCAGTGCCGATTTAGTGATTCCGGTACCGGATTCCGGGATAACTGCATCTGTAGGTTATTCAAAGGAATCAAATATTCCTTATTCAGAAGGATTGATGAAAAATAGATATGTGGGTAGAACGTTCATACTTCCGGATCAAAATCAAAGAGAAAGATCCGTTAGGGTGAAGTTAAATCCGATTACCAGTGAAATCAAGGACAAAAAAATAGTTTTAATTGATGATTCGATAGTCAGGGGCACTACATTGAGGAGATTGATAAGGATTTTAAGAGAGGGTGGTGTAGCCAAGGTGCACGTGCGCATCTCTTGTCCGCCCATAAGATTTCCGTGTATGTATGGGATAGATATGCAAACCCATGAGGAGTTTATCGCCTCAAAAAAGAGTGTTGAACAAATAAAAAATGAAATTGGAGCAGATTCGCTCGCGTATATATCATTGGACGGTTTGATTGATGCAATCGGATTGCCAAAAGAAAAATTATGCCTGGGTTGTTTGACAGGGGACTATCCGATAAAAAAGGCAAAACAGATGAAACTAGGGTGAGTAATGGGGGTATAGTTTTAAATTATTTGATAAACGTCAAGAAGCATGAAATTGACGTTATGAGTATTCTATCGAGGCATTTTATAGAGATGGAGGATTTAAAAGTAGATGTATAAGGCAAGTATTGAATAAATCTAACTAAACCGTAACTTGTACCAAATATGTATCTAATAGCAGGTGTAGATCCAGGAACCAAGGTAGGAATTGCTGTAATAAATTTTAATGGAGAATTAATTGACCTGTTTTCATCCAAAGATTTCGGACTCGGGAGGGTTACAGAGTATCTGATTCAGAAGGGGAGAATTTCTATTATTGCAACAGATGTCACTCCAGTACCTGGTTTCATTTCAAAGTTGGCGACACGCATGGGCTCAGCAATATTTATTCCAGATCACTCCTTGTCCATCAGGGAAAAGATAGAACTAAGCCGTGACTATCCAACGGAAGATGCACATCAAAGAGATGCTCTCGCTGCCGCTTTAACCGCTTTTAATAGATTTAAAAACAAATTCGAGAAGATATCCTCCATTGGTTGTGATGATGAAGTAAAACATCTGGTACTCCATGGACATTCTATAAAATCTGCTAT
>DAOVSA010000052.1 GCA_030633635.1 Candidatus Altarchaeota archaeon | reverse complement strand
GGATCTTTCATTACACCCCAGAGAGTTTTCAGTTCTTTTTCCATGAGCCGTCCGGCTGCGGAAGATAACACAGGTGTGAACCCAACCAAAGATGTTTGAGACCTATGAGCCGCAGAAAATGCATCATTGATAAAGATGTCTGCCAAAGGAGAAAGTTTTTTGACCATGTGGGTTTGTGCCTGCTCCCTAGGACTTTTATTTATGATTTCTTCGGAATAAAATCTGACGTTCTCCAAGAGCAAAATCTCTCCATTATCCAGCCTTTTTATTTTACTTCTGGCGTATGAGCCAAAGATATCATCGACATATTCAACCTCCTGACCTAGGATTTCAGATAACTTATCTGCATGCCTTTCTAAGGTCGTAAAATCCCCCCAGCCCGGACGACCCTGATGTGCGCAGATAACCACCCTTGAGTTTTTCTCCACAAGCTCTTGTATGGTCTCTTTATGCAACTGAAATCTATAATCGTCTAAAAATTCCCCGGTATCCGGGTCCATGGGCGTATTGATATCTATCCTGAGCAATACACACTTTCTATCCAGATCAATATCATCTAAACACGGGATGTTCTCGATCATTTTATTAACAAATTTTGATCTGTGACATAAAAATCCATAAAAATCATTTGGATGGATAGAACTTGTGCCATAAGCCGATGAATTTTCCATGGAAATTCAAATTGGGTTGTACCCATATCATAATAACATCTCTTCAATAGCTCTTTAACATCTCTTCAACACCTCTTTAGACTCATTTATATACTCTAAGATACCAATTCTATCTAACTATTCATCTGGATCATGAAATGGAAGACACACGTAGCAATTGCGATTGCATTGGCATCTTTTATCACAAAAAATCCGATATATCTGATCTCGGCAGGATTCTTTGGCATCTTACCAGATATAGATTTCTGGTTTCATCGAAGTGGTTTAAGTCACAGTATAACCACGGCGGTAGTTGCCTCAGCGAGTATCCTATTGATCACCCATTTCTTCTACGAACTCGATTTTTTGCTGGCTATGATGGCTTTTATCGGGATCGGGAGCCATATATGTCTGGATATGATGACCCTATCAGGTGTACGAATGTTTTGGCCTTGGAAAAAGAAGGTAGTTCGGATTCCGCCTCATGTACGATACGATAACCCTCTCATGAATCATACACTGACAATTATTTCTATTGGGGTATTATTTATAACCTTACAACAATGATAAATATGAATAAATGCAGGATATAAGATGGCAAATAAGAAAATAGTGATTGTGGGAGGGTCTGATGCTGGAATCAGTGCGGCATTTGCCGCACGAAGAACTGATAGACATGCCGATATAACGGTTATAACGAAAGAAAATGGCATCAGCAGGTGTGCAATACCGTTTGTGCTCGGTGGTCAGATAACCGGCAAAACGTGGATGCTGGAGAATATCCCTTCATTGTACAAACAAAGTGATATAAAACTCATAATGGATGAGGCCATATCAATAGATCCAAATGAAAGGCTTGTAAGGACAAATGATAGTTCATTTCCTTATGATTCTCTGATAATTGCAACCGGTGCTTATCCTTTCGTACCTCCCATACCCGGCAGGGATCTAAAGGGCGCGTTTACCGTAAGAACGGTTGAGGATACCCTGCAAATAAAAGAACGGCTGAAAACATCGAAATCTGTAATTATTGTAGGTGCGGGAGCCATAGGTATTGAGATAGCCTCGGCATTAAGGGCTAGAGGAGGTCTTGAGATAAAAATCGTGGAGATGTGTGATCGTATATTGCCCACAACATTTGACTCGGATTTATCTAGAATCATAGAGGATAAATTAAAAGATGCAGGTATCGAGATTATTACGGGTGTCGGGGTAAGTGAACTTCTGGGTGATGAAGAAGTCATGGCAGTTAGGGTGGGCGATAGAGAGATACCGGGGGATATGGTTATCTTTTCTATTGGAGTTAGACCAAACACAGAACTTGCAAAAAATGCAGGGATAGAAGTGGGACGGCTCGGGATAAAAACCGACGATCACATGATGACAAGTATCAAAGACATCTATGCGATAGGTGACTGTGCCGAGTCAGTATCCCTGATAAATGGGGAGCCAGCGGCAAGTCAACTCGCAACGGCTGCGGTATTGCAGGGTAAAATTGCTGGAAAAAACGTTGCAGGAGATGATGCAACATTTGATGGTGTGTTGTGCTCCGCGATTATGAAACTTGAGTTTTTTGATATAGAGATAGGAAGGACTGGATTCACAAAGGAGTATGCAAAGACTAGAGAAATGAATGTAATGGCTCGCAAGACAAATTCATTAACCAGATCAGATGACTACCCAGGAGCAAAGAGACTAGATGTTGAATTGATTTTTGACATAGATTCTGAAAGACTGATAGGTGCACAGATGATAGGCGAAGAAGGTGTTGCGGGACGAATAGATCTGGTTTCACTCGCGATAAAATTGGGGGCCAAAATCAGCGATTTAACGAGGATCAAGAATTGTTTCAATCCCCCGATAACACCATTTCCAAGCGATGATGCTTTATTGGTGGGTATAGACTATGCTGATAGAATGATAAAGCGAATAAAAAATAGAAAAAGATCAACTGGTTCTTCTGGCACTCCATCGAAATAGTGTGGTAGTTAGGAAAATATATTGGAAAAATGGTCTGCGAGGAATTTGAGATTCACGGGATTAAGGTAGAAGATACATATTGTGAAGCATTTGATGGTCTTTTCTCACGATTGTTGATCACAGCAAGGGATGATAAAAGGCTGAAAAAAGCTGCTTATGGTTCTATAGCATTACCCTGCACAGTTTTTTCCGAATCAGAGGGAGGTATAGAGAGATGGTTAAGGGAAGAAGAAACTCCCGACCGACGCATGGGTGCAATCGTGCAGATATGGGTAACTGGTGGTGTAAATAGTGGTGTTAAGAGATTGGAATACGAGCTTGGAAAGAGAATACGTCAAGGCATTTTAGTAGTTCCTACAACCTCTATCTTTAATTCCTTGGATTCAACGGAAAAAATCGACATCATGGACAAAGTGGGTCACTGTGGAGATGGTTATGAAACTATAGAGACTCGTTTTGGTAGAGAGGTGATCAATATACCTCTGATGATGGGTGAATTTATAATAGAACGTTATTTGGGTTATAAAAATGGTGTGATGGGTGGCAATGTCTGGTTTTTCTGTACTACAGAAGAAGCAGCACTTGAAGCTGGGGATAAAGCAGTGGAATCTATAGGTAAGATTGATGGAGCGATAACATCCTTTGATATATGTTCAGCCGGCTCAAAAATCGAGACCAATTACCCGGAGATAGGTCCAACAACCAACCACCTATATTGCCCGACATTAAGGAACAGAATAAAGGACTCAAAAGTTCCAGAAAATGTGAAATCTATCCCGGAGATAGTAATCAACGGGGTCTCAATTGATGCCGTAAAAGAAGCGATGAAAGCAGCTATCTGCAGTGTTAAGGATGTAGAGGGTGTTGTTAAGATCTCTGCCGGAAATTATGGCGGAAAATTGGGAAAACATAAAATTTATCTCAGAGACTTTTTTGATTAAACCGTTCGATAGATCTAAATGAGTCGTTTGTGTACTATAATTTTAATTATGGGGCGGTAAAACTCCATATATTGATTCAACTATCTCTTGAATTACTGATTTATATGTTTATTTGAAATATTAATAAGAGAGAATATTTTAGGAGTAACCAGGGCCAATAGAGGGGTCTAGGAAAGGGTACATCTGGATCCTAAAACCCGCCTTAGCGTAGTTTGGATAACGCGTCCGGCTGTAGTTGGATTTAGAGTGAAACTCTAATGGGCGCATACCTGAAAATAGCAACCGAAAACCTCACAACATGTGATAACATGTGATGTTTAGGGGGCAGTAACCGGAAGATCCCCCGTTCAAATCGGGGAGGCGGGATCTTATTCAAAGGTGAGAAAAATGGTGAGAAAAAAATGAAAGCATATGTATTGATAGAAACAGGGCTTGGAATGGCTAAAAATGCCTTAATTGAAATTCGGAAGATTAAAGGAGTAACGGAAGCGGATGGTGTTTACGGATATTATGACATCATCGCAAAAATCGAGGGTGAGAACCTGGGTGACCTGGTTGTTGATGAAATCCAGGAGATAGAGGGGGTAGAAGCTACCACAACACTGGTTGCTGCAGACTTATAACCCTTCGCCGAATACACAAAATTTTTCATTTTGCCCCGGTGGTGTAGTGGCCTATCATGTGGGCCTGTCGTAGCTCGTAGTTTTAGATAGGTTGAGTACCCTGCAGACAGCCCACGACCCGGATTCGAATTCCGGCCGGGGCGTATTAAATATTGCTCAAAGATCTTTCCATTCTCTCCAGAGCCATACTTATATCTTCTCTTGAGACAGAATAAGAGCATCTAACGTGATTTTCACCGCAGTCACCAAATGCGGATCCGGGAACAACTGCAACACCCCCTTTTTTTAATAAATGCTCTGCAAATTTCTCAGAACTCATCCCGGTTGATTTTATCGATGGGAATGCATAGAACGCACCTCGGGGCATTATGCAGGACATATTGGGGAGTTTATTCAGCCCATTTACCAGTAATTTCCTCCTGCGATCGTATTCGTTTACCATCTCTTTGACATGATCTCCATAGTCGAATGCATTTAACACAGCATATTGTGCTATGGAGGGCGCACACAACATCGTGTATTGATGTATCTTCATCATCGCCTCAATTACCTCCGAATTTCCCGCAGCATAGCCAAGTCTCCAGCCGGTAAAAGCGTAGGCTTTTGAGAATCCGTTCAGGGTGATAACATTATCCTGCATTCCATCAAACGATCCGATGCTATAATGTTTCTTTCCATCGTATATTATTTCCTCATAGATCTCATCTGAGATCACCATAAGATCGTTTTCAATTGCAATTTCGGCGATCTCTTCCAGATCCCTTTTTTCTAGGACACTTCCCGTCGGGTTATTGGGTGAAGCGATTATAATGGCCTTCGTTTTTTGGGTTATTTTGCTCTTTATGTCCTCAGATCTTACCCTAAATTCATTTTCCTCGGTGGTCGGGACCGGAACCGGAACGCCGTGTGCGAACCAAACCCCAGGCTTGTAGGAAACGTACGCCGGCTCAGGTACTAAGACTTCCTCTCCGGGATTTAGAATAGCCCTGATTGCTATATCCAATGCCTCACTTACACCTGTAGTCACAAGTATCTCAGAATTCGGATCTCTGTCTATTTTGTTCTTATTCTTCAACTTCTCAGAAATTCGTTCTCTAAGTTCT
>DAOVSA010000001.1 GCA_030633635.1 Candidatus Altarchaeota archaeon | reverse complement strand
TCTGTATTCATTCCCGTATGGGTTACTATGGCAGCGCATTTTCCATTCACGATATGGGTTCCGGCAAATATCTTATTTTTGTCTTCTGTATTATGGAGATATTCATCCATATGGTCAATGTCTACTGCAGGGATGGATGTTTTATCTACTGGCAGGGATTCTCCAGTCAATATTGATTCATCCACACTCAGGTTCTTATCTACAACGAGCACTGCATCTGCAGATATCTTGTCTCCCAGTCTCAGCGTTATCATATCCCCGGGAACAAGTTCTCTTGAAGGTATCTCCTTTTCTTTTCCATCACGGACTACACAAACCCTTGGTATGAGCATACACTTCAAAGCATTCAATGCTCTTTCAGCTTTATACTCCTGTACAAACCCCAGGATTGCTATGAACACAATGATGAATGAAATTACCCCGCCATTTTTTGTTTCACCGACAGAAAAAGACAGGATTGCCGCGAAGATCAGAATGTATACCAAATAACTCTTAAATTGTTTCAGGAATATATCTAATGCCGTTACCTTCTTCTCTTCTATTAGCTCATTGTAACCGAAAGTATCAAGCCTCTTTAGAGCTTCTTTACTCGACAGCCCCAACCCCTGATTTTTATTATTGTCACTGATGCTTCCTTGATTGCCCATAAAATCTCCTCAAAACCCTTAAATGTCATTTGACAGTTTACTTAGATTATTATGTTTATATTTAAATATTTCACATGATACTCACATGGTGCTTCAAGTCAAAGTAGAATGCCCAATATATTACTCACTGGAAGACCGGGGATTGGAAAGACCACGCTAATTAAAAGGGTTCTGGGTAGCATAGGCGGTGTAATGAGAATCGGGGGATTCTATACACAAGAAATAAGAGAGAATAACGTGAGGTTTGGATTCAAAATATTAACTGTTAATGGAAATGAGGGTGTCCTGGCCCATATCCATCTCAAGAGCAAGTTTAAGGTTGGAAAATATGGTATTAACCTCCTGAATATGGACGAAATTGGAGTAAAAAGTATTTTAGAGGCATTAAATTATGATCTCATTATCATAGATGAAATCGGGAGTATGGAACTCTATTCCAATAAATTCAAGGCTGTAGTTACCAACGCCCTGGATACTGGAATGGTTTTTGGAACGATTTCAAGGAAAAGAGATCTATTTATCGATAAAATCCGAAAAAGAGATGATACAGAGATTATCGAGGTCACGTTAGATAATAGAAATTCATTAGTGGATATCCTTACCGAAAAAATCGCATCTTCGCGGTTCAGATTCAAATAATCTTTTTAACGAACCATTCCTTATCAAATTTGATCAAATCATCGAGTTTTTGGCCAGTACCCGCGAATAAAATCGGTTTCTTTATCTCATTTGTAATGGATAATGCAGACCCGCCATTTGTATCAGCATCTATTTTCGTTAAAATCACTGCATCAATACCGATTGCATCATTAAACTCTCTTGCCTGTTCCACAGCGTCATTTCCTGTCAATGAATCTCCAACAAAGATTTTAAAATCCAGTTTATTAACCCTGCAAATCTTTCGCATTTCATCCATTAAATTAACATTGCTGTGCATTCTCCCGGAAGTATCTCCCAAAACAACATCTATATCCTTTGCTTTAGCATGTTCAATGGCATCATAGATCACAGCGGCAGAATCTGCTCCTTTTTGATGTTTTATAACCCTCACTCCAAGGGTTTCTCCATATTTTTCCAATTGCTCTATTGCACCTGCCCTAAAAGTATCTCCAGCGGCCAGGACTATAGAAAAATCATTTTTTAGTAAATATTCCCCGATTTTAGCTATCGTCAGGGTTTTCCCGACACCATTAACTCCAAAAAAGGCCAATTTAACCGGTTTTTCTGAATCTCTAATATGCTCAAGTAAATCTATATCCTCTGTTTTCAGGATATCTGACAGGATATCACGCATTGAATTCTTAATAATCTCATCAATCTGGCCCTTATTTAACTCCCTATCTATTAGTCTCTCCTTTAGTTGTTCAGTTATCTTACCAGAGGTGTCCATGGCGACATTGCTCTGGATCAAACCCATTTGTAGGTCCCAGAGAATCCCATCCAGATCTTTCTCGGAAAGTTTGATCTTTTGTTTTAAGATCCCTTTTATCCTGGTTGCTTTACTTAATTCAATGGATTTTTTCTCTGTTGTATCCCCAACATCGCTTACAAACCCGGTAAGTCTCTCTCTTAGTGATTTGAACATTTTATCGTATACAGAAAGGAAGTATGCAGGTTAAGATTGTAAAGCAATCTTTTTATTGTCCACCCTGTATCTCCATTGCCAGGTTCTCAGCCATTTGATTTAACTGTATTGCCCTGGTTTCTATATCTGCTACGTTTTTCTGTAACTCAGTCCTTCTTTTATTCAATTCCTCGATCTTGACTTTGAGATCTTCTACGGCATTAATGGCTTCTTTTTCAACGAGTACATCTGCACCAACACCCATTATCACGGTTTTATTTTCCTTTAATTTGGCCCTCATAAATACGCTCTGACCAATTGGCAGTAATACCTCGCTACCCACTTTTGTTTCTTTCAAGACACTTAAAGCTGAAATTGCCGACTGTGTCTCACTTATCGTAAGATCAAGCAATCTTGTTTCTCTGGTGATGTCATCTATCCCCTTTTTGTACATTTCCAGTTGTACCAGTATATTTTGCAGTTCCTGTTGTTTGTTTTGTTCCATTTTATTATATTATCTGATCTGAATATAATATAATCAATATGAATCACCTCATCCCGATTGGAATCTTTGTGATAATAATTGGTTTTGTGATTTTGGTTATGGGGTTTATGACAAGCCACATTAAAGATACAGAGGTTAAAGATACAGAAGTCAGGGGTGGTGGAGTGATTCTAATCGGCCCAATACCCATTATCTGGGGGACGGACAAATCCTCACTGGAAATAGTTCTAATTCTTGCGATAATTTTGATGCTGGTTTCGTATTTTGTTCTTAGAGGGATGCATGTGTGATTTGGAATGCATATGTGATTTCTAGTTAGAGGGATGCATGTGTGATTTGGGATGCATATATGGAATGCATATATGATTTGGAATGATGATTTGGAATGCATATATGATTTCTGGAAATGGAAAATATTTGAATGTTTGCGTATTTAGCAGCAATTGCGAAAATCTTTCTTAGAATCCCCCCCACTTGACTAAGGGCCATTTCAAATCTCTATTGAAGGGAGATATCATCATTTCCTGTTTGTGTCCTCTTCACTATTTCCCCGGCGTAGTTTCTTAACATCATCTCTTTAACCTTCTCCTGATCCTGGGTGTGACCTAAAACCCACATGAGCTTGACATATGCGGTTTCTGGCAGCATATTTTCGCACGGAATCACGCCCATCTCCAGTAATCGTCTTCCAGTGGAATAAACGCGCATATTGACCCTGCCAAATATCGTCTGGGAGGTCATCACCACAGAAACCTGATCATCTATCGCCCGTTTAATGGCATCAAATACCCTCTCAGAAGTGTGTCCAAGACCCGTACCCTCTATCACAATTCCCTTGTAACCCAAATTAATCAAATTATCGATTACTTCCGATTTCAACCCTGGATAATACCTCAAAAGCGCGACCTTTTCTTCCAGTTTTGTATCCAACTCAAGAGATCCACCACGTGGTTTAACCTCCTTAAGATATTCTATCTTCCCGTTCAAAACCCTTCCAATGGGTTTGGAATTTACCGTCTGGAATGCATCTCGCTTGCTTGAGTGTAGCTTTCTCACACGAGTCGCTGGGTGAATCAATGCATGGGAGTCAGACATTTCTCCATGCATCACCACGCATATGTCGCCCAGGTTTCCATGTGCTGCAACCCATGTGGAATTAATCAGATTTAGGGTGGCATCACTGCTTCCCCTATCACTGCTTCTTTGGGCACCGGTCAACACAACCGGGACGGGAGTTTTCAGCATGAATGCAAGTGCTGCTGAGGTATAGCCCATTGTATCAGTACCATGGAGTATCACAACTCCATTGGCGCCATTTTTTATCTCGCTTGCGATCTCTTTTACAATTTTAATCCAGTCTGAGGGTATTATGTTCTCAGAAAATTTATTAAAGATCTGTCTCCCGTGGATATTTGCTATTTCATCTAATTCAGGAATAGCGGAGATTAATTCATCGGCCGTAAATGCGGCACGAACACCACCGGTTATATAATCCACTCTACTTGCTATTGTCCCACCTGTTGCAAGAATCGATACACTCGGTTTTAATACGATCTGTTTTTGAGGATCAATCTTTGTTTTTTCTAGCTCTATTCTTTCCTGAGATGGGGTTTCTTCTATTATTGTGATATTTTCTATCAACTTTTTCCTGATCCCGATATTATAACCGTTATCAAGTTTTATAATCACGTGCTCATCATCTGCCAATTCCGGGCGGGGCATTAAAATTCCCTGATACATCGCATCTGCGGTTTTTATTTCTATCCTGCTCCCGGATTTAATTTTTGTGCCCATTTTCTGAATTCACTGGTTAATTTATCGTCGTAACCTATTAATATTACCTTAAAATCAGCTTCAAATTCTTTAATTTCCTCAATCATAACCCTTGCAGCATCTTCCTTGCAAATTCCACCAACTCCCGTTCCCATCCCCGGGAATGCAACGCTTTTTGCATTGATCTGGGTTGCACATCTTAATGCTGCTCTTGTCGCCTTTTTTACTTCATCCAAGGTAATCTTTTCTGCGGGATTTTTCATCGTCGGAGAGTGAATCACCCATCTCGAAGGCAATCTTCCGGCAGTAGTCGCTACCGCTTCACCCACCAGAATGGGCGCTTTTTCTATCGCTTCCTCTTCAACTACTCTTCCTGCCAATTTTCTAATGGCAAGTGCAACACCGCCACCCATTAACCCGTAAGAATTTGCTGGATTCACCACGGCATCACACTCTTCCCGGGTTATATCACCCTTTTTTATGATTATTTCCATTTCTATCAGACGAATTCCACTCCAGAACCTGGATCTATTCCATTTTCCAAGGTAAAATTAGCTACGACCTCCAGGACATATTTTGCCTTCTTTTTGGGGGTGTAGGTGGCACAGGGCTCCGATTCACATGGCGGAACGTCTCGTTCGATGTGCACTATCTTACCTGAATTTATCCAGATTATGTCTATTGGAAATTGCATATTTTTCATCCAAAATCCATAATCTCCCTCTTCCGGAAAGATAAACAGCATTCCTTTATCTTCATCCAGACTTTCCCGATACATCAGGCCTCTGGCCCTCTCCCGGGGTTCATCCATTACCTCCACCTCGATGCATTGTTTCCCGGCAAAACAAACCCCTGAAATACCGTCTGAATTATCAACGTGGAAATATAGGAAATATGTGGCGATTAAAACCAGGACGATTGATACTATCAGGAGGTATTGTAAATTTCGTTTCATCATAATTAATACTTAAATTTAAATACAAATATTATCTATTATGAAAGCATGTACGAGTTGTGGAATAAGTGTAATGGAAAAATATACGGAATTTGGATGTCCAAACTGTGGTGAGGTCAAAATCATAAGATGCCCTTCGTGCAGAATCCTTGGAATACCCTATAAATGTAGCAAATGTGGATTTGAAGGACCTTAATCGGATTAAATGTACATACGTATCGATCCAGACGAACCAGAAAGGGATAAGATAAGCGAAGGGGTTGAAGCAATCAAAAATGGACGTGTTCTAATTTATCCCACAGATACTGTGTATGGCATCGGTTGTGATATACATGCATTGGAATCTGTAAAAAAGATATTTAAAATCAAGCGGAGAAGCTTTAAGAATCCGTTATCTGTCGCCTTTTCTGATCTGGATATGGTCAGGAGATTTACGGGGCTTAATGAAAGACAGGAAAGATTTATAAAGGGGCATGTGGAAGAGCCGTACACATTTATACTCCCAAAAACTCCAAAGATTCCAGATATTGTATCTGCAGGATTAAACACCGTTGGTGTTCGTATTCCTAATCATTTAATAACAAGAAAACTGATAAAACTCTCCGATACCCCGATTATAACTACCTCTGCTAACATCTCAGGCGAAAAAGCACCGGTTAGCGTAACCGGGATAAATGATGAAATCAAAGATAAAGTGGATATGATCATTGATTCGGGTGCATGTAGGCTTGGTGTTCCATCCAGAATAGTTGATCTGACTGGTGAAATGTATAAAGTACTGCGAAAATGAACATGACAATGAAACCTAATCCCTGATATATTCCCCTGTTATGGGGATGGACCGGTTACAGTCCGGACATTTTTTCTCTAAAGTTATCTCATATCTCAAAACACCATAAGTTCCTCTCTCTATTAATAGTTTCCCACATGTTGGGCAGTATGTATTACTGGCAGTATGGCCGGGAACATTTCCTATGTAGGGATAGAGAATTCCTGCCTTCTTTGCAAGTTTCCATGCCTTTTCCAGGGTTTCGATTCGGGTCGCCGGGTTATTGAATGTATATGTTGGCAAATATCCGGTGAAGTGTAATGGCGTTTCTGGTCCAAGATTCTTGAGATGTTGTTCTATAATCCAATTCAGGCAATTAACATCGTCATTCACATCGGTTATCACCAAATTGACCATTTCTACGTGAATACCCAACTCTTTCGACTTTTTAGCATTTCTCCATATAACTTTGGCTTTTAAACCATCAAGATGTTCTTTATATACTCCTGGATCTCCTTTAATGTCTAGATTAATGGCATCTAATCCACATTTTCTAAGCATTTCCAAAGCTTCGAGTGTCATGTAGCCATTTGAGACGTAACAATTATATAATCCCTCCTTTCTTGATAGCTCAAAGCAAGAGCAGTTGAATTCATGCGATAGGGTTGGTTCCGTAAAACTGGCACAGATTCCCTGGTCTCTTGTGGTTAAGGCTGTTTTAACTAAATCTTCCGGCGTGGTGAACTTTGCACGATCCGGTTGGGGTCTGATACCACTCAATTGCCAGTTTTGACACCAAGAACATTGAAAGTTGCAGGACCAGCTCGAGAATGTCAAAGCCATTGAACCCGGCCAGAAGTGATAGAACTGGTTGATCTCAAGGGATATACTCTCCAACGCAGGGACATTCCCAAATACAAGAGTCTGAAGTGTATTTCCCACGTTTATCCTGATCCCACAGAAACCTTTTTCTCCTTCGGAAATGAGACATCTCCTCTCACATAAAAAACACCTGACCTTATCATCCACTCTCTCGTATAGAGATGCCTCCTTTGTTCCTTGCTCTACCATTTCCCTTTAACACATAAATCTATAGGAACTCCTTTCATTTCATTCGTCTTTCTAACTCCGTCATAATCTCATCAAACTCAATATCTGTTGAGGCAAGCAAAACAAGCAGATGATAGATCAGATCTGCGGATTCCCAAACTACAGAGTTCTTCCCTTTAATATTGTTCTTCTGAACGGCTTCGATTAATTCCTGTGATTCTTCATTGATTTTCTCTACTATCCGCGGGGGATTATTCAAAAGTTCGTTCGTGTAGGAGTCCTGTTTTGGATTCTTCTTTCGATCCTGAATTGTCTCCCATAATCTATCCAATGTTTTTAAATTCTTCATTATTCTTTATTTTTTGTAATATGAAGTTGCATACGCTTATAACGTAGGTGATCTGATACATGTATATTTAACGCACGATAATATATGGCAGGGAAATATATTAATTTACAAAACAGATAATTGACTATTTAGCACTGTCTATACTTATTTCCTGTTTATTAGACTTTAACTCCGTGTTCTTCTTTCATTACATTCAGAACCAGCATGGTATATGTCCTCTTTACATTTGGCATGGCCAAAATACCTTTTATGAATTTATTCAGGACACAACGATCCTTAAATTTTGCAACAATTATTGCATCATAGTCCCCTGTAACATCATAGACCGCGGATACATTTGGTTTCTTTGCAATCTCTTTTTCGATATCTGGTAAATGACCCCCCTCAACCATGAGACCTATTATTGCAACCAGATCATAGCCTAGTTTTGAGAAATCTATGTCTGGAATGAATCTTTTAATTACACCCAATTCCTGGAGTTTATTTGCCCTGTTGTAGACAGTACCCTCGGCAACCTTTAATTTCTCTGCTATCTCCCGATAACTCTGCCTGGCATCCTTCTGAAGTTCCCGAATCAGCCTCAAATCCAGATCATCAATCTTGGATGTCATAATGATCCTTAGAATTTAGAATATAAATATCGATGAAAATCTATAGACAACTGATAAAATTCTGATAAATTTATCATAAATTAGGACCATATTTATGGAAATGTTCAATCTATAACTAATGATATAACTAATGAATGTGAAATACAGAACAGAGATGTACTCTGGAATTGAAATCACTGAACCCGGGATTTAAAAGATTGCTCTAAAGCCACTCTTCCGATAAAATAAATTGTCAGGTTTATCATTCAAGCTAAAGTGCGATTATACCCTTCCCCCTTTAATTTAAAAAAACTCAAATAAATGTGTAAAATGATTGAAGAAGATATAAAGAAAAAAATAAGACATATAACCCTAAGTGCGCAGCTCTCAGCTATTCTGGAGGCAAGCACGGAAAAACCAGGAAATGTCAGTCCGTTGCATGACTTTGCGGATATGAGATATGAACATTTTTTGGCAGGGGGAATCGCAATTGGCAGAAGCATCGAAAATGCTGCATTAAATGGATTTGATGCAGGGATTGGAAAAATAGATCCTGGCGAAATCCAGATAGGAAAACATATTCTCAATGCGGTTTCAGACGTAAAAAAATCACATACAGGGGGTAATACGCACCTGGGAATAATAATGCTGTTTGTTCCAATAGCTGCCGGTTATGGCATGCGTGTTGCAGATATCACTTCAAATTTGAGATCTAATATCCAGAGAATTCTCAAGCTTACGACAGTTGCTGACTCAATATGTCTTTATGACGCCATAGCTCTTGCAAATCCCGGGGGAATGGGCAAAGTAAAAAACTTTGATGTTATGAACTGCGAGGCAAGGGAAGAATTAGCTAAAAGGGACATGACCTTTTATGATATCATGAAACTCTCGGCAAAACGAGATAGAATCGCAGAAGAACTGACGACCGGGATGAAAATAATCTTTGAGACCGGGTATCCAACCCTCAAACAAACCCACAAAGGGACCAGGGATATACGATCAGCAATAATACAAACATATCTGGTACTCCTTTCCAGATTTCCGGACACACTCATAGCAAGAAAATCCGGGTTCGAAATCGCAGATAAAGTAACAAAATACGCTGAACGTGTGCTTAAGGCAGGGGGTATACTTACCGCTGAAGGCAAGGAAGAAATAAGAGTGTTTGATACCTACCTATACTCACATAAACTAAATCCTGGAACAACCGCGGATCTAATCGCGGGTTCACTTATGATCGCCTTGTTGGATGGTTTAAGATTATGACTGCAAAGTTGAGATTTCGATATCCTCGTTGATTCTTGCTTTTAATTCATTTGCAGCGTTTCCCTGGTTTATGGCCAACTCCAAGAAACCAGTACTTCCCTTTAATACCAGAAAATCTCCGGTATTAACGCCATTAAATGTTCTAACGAATTTTGTTGTGATCTCTCTGTTTTTATATCTCACGATCAGATCTGTTCCAGGTTTAAAATCTTTTTGTACGCTTGTGATTATATTTCCAAAATCATCTGCATAAAGGATTTTGTTCTTTTTGATTTTTAGTTCCTTGATTGCATTGATCTCTCCACCAAATTCATCTGGTTTGACTCCTCTGGATATCAAGGCAGCAGCTGGTGCAAAAACATCCATCCCAGGAAATATATCGAATATTTTGGTATGCATACGCTCATTTAATTTTATTTTATCAATCTCAATGATATTTTCAATCCTCTGATCTCTTATTGCAAGTGAAAATAAACCATTATCAGGTCCTATGAAATAACAATGATCGGTTTTTATGATAAGTCCTCTCCTGGGAGATCCAACTCCCGGGTCCACAACACCAATATGGATCGTACCACCTGGGAAGTATCTCCAAACCTGTGAGATTACAAATGCTCCCTCGAAAATATTCTGTTTATTCACGTCATGCGATATATCAACTATTCTGGCAGCTCTATTCATCGATATTATCACACCTTTCATTTGCGCTGCATAGAAGCCCTTTCCAAAGTCTGTTGTTAATGTTATCATTTTCTTATTTTAGAGTTCTGAGAGCATTGGAAATCCCTTCGAAAATACCTTCAACTTCCATTAACACCAGACCAGTGACCTGAAGCATTATGGAAAAAATAACTATCCAATCTTGTTGAGTTTCTTTTGACCTTTTTTCTCCTAATATTCTACTGTACTTTTCAGTTAACAGTGTACCTAATTCGTCTATTTTTCTCAGTTTTTCTGAGTCGTTTAATTTTCTAAATTGTTCGTGGCTAATTGGACTACTTTCAGAACCAATGCCGCCAATTAATGCATCTCCAGCAGCATTAAGACTATAATCAAACCCCCTAATCAGATGATCTATATCTTTTTCATCAGAATCTGGAATATTTTGTATTGTCCTCTTGAAACTATCCGCTATGATTGCCCTGTCTTGATAAGTGGTATATAACTGTAAACCCAGCATCATGCTTGACAGTTGGCTTTCTTTAGCTCCAATATCATTTTCAAGATAATGAAAGCCAATTCCCATACTGATGACAGAACAGATAATTAAAAGAACTCCAACAGTTTTTTGATTCATCATTATTCTGGGTATCATATTTATACCTTCCCTCATATTTGGAGTGCTAACCGAATCATCAGAGAATGGACCCGTCGGGATTCGAACCCGAGGCCTTCCACACGCCAAGCGGATGATCTACCGGCTGATCTACGGGCCCTCATAAGGTTGTCAGATTCTTTCTTTTCAAATTTTATTTGCTGAATTGCCAGGACAATTCTGTTTCTTTCTTTTATACACTTTCTTTTTATAAAAAGAAAGGTTCGCCGAGGTTGGGATTCGAACCCAAGTGTTCACAAGGAACACGGGCTTTCCTGTCTAAATTTAACTCAAGGCCCGCGCGTTTAGCCGGACTCCGCCACCTCGGCATTATCCTATCTTTTCTGCTTCATCCACCAACATTATCGGGATGTCGTCCTCTATTTTGTACCTTAACTTACATTTATTGCAAATTAGTGCGTTATTCTCTAGTTCCAAACTTCCTTTACATGCGGGACATGCCAATATCTCCAATAATTTTTCATCCATATTATAAATTATTTATTTAGAATTAATAGGCTGAATAGGCTGTAATAGAAGAATGAGTTATGGGACAATATGAAAGGTGAAAGGAAACCTCAACGTTTCTCGATCATTTGATTCAGTCTTCCACCCGCCTTAACCATTGGGAGTACATGTTCATGCGGATCTACCAAAACATCGATAATATGGGCGGTATCCGAGTTCATCGCTTCGATTAGTGCTGGCTTTATCTCATCCGGATGCTCTACCTTGATTCCTTTTGCACCAAATGCATCGGCGTACTTTACAAAATCCGGGCTTTCTCCCAGATACGTGTGAGATCGTCTTTTATCGTAAAATAGATCCTGCCATTGTTTTACCATCCCCAGGTAGCGATTGTCCAAGAGTAGAACGGTAACTGGAATTTTTTCCTCGATACAGGTTGCCATATCCTGTCCGGTCATCAGGAAACTACCCTCACTTCCGACATCTATGACCTTGCATTCGGGTCTTGCAACCTTGGCCCCAATTGCATATGGAAATCCGGCACCCATGGTTCCCAAACCACCGGAAGATATAAACGTGCGGGGATTCTTTATGTTCAGGTAGTGGGCAGCCCACATCTGGCATTGTCCGACTTCGGTTGTTATTATTGTTTTATCGTCTATCAAGGCGTTGAGTTCCTTAATAACCCGTTGTGGTTTTATTGGAACCTCATCATAGTCATACTCGGGGGCAAATTCCTTTTTGAATTCCCGTAGTCTTTTATTCCACTCTGCCTTTTCCTTATTTTTTAATTTTTCAGTGATTTCAATGAGATTTTTGAGTATTAACCTAGAATCGCCAACGATTGGGACATCAACGCTTACATTTTTTCCTATTTCTGAGGGATCTATATCTGCATGGATTATCTTTGCGTCCGGGGCGAAATACTCCACATTTGCAGTAACCCGATCTGAAAACCGGCACCCTATGGCAAGAAGTACATCACATGTGGATATCATCAAATTTGCAGTTTTCCTGCCGTGCATACCAACCATGCCAAGAGAAAGTGGATGGTCCTCTGGGAATACGCCCTTACCCATTAGAGTGGTAGTAACAGGTATTCCAAGAGATTCTGCAAGTGTCAAGAGTTCTTTAGATGCATTTGAAGCAATTACGCCGCCACCTGCCATAATCATTGGTCTTTCTGAATTCAATAATAACTTTGCTGCTTCTTTTAGTCTTAGTGGATGACCACTACCAACAACAACCTTGTATCCTGGCAATTTTACCTCGGCTGGATATTTAAATTTGTGTTTTAGTTCAGCTTGTTGAGTATCCTTGGGTAGATCGACTAAAACAGGGCCCTGTCGTCTCGTGGATGCAATTTCAAATGCTGACTTGATTGTTAAAGGAATATCATCAGGAGATTTTATCTGAAAGTTGTATTTGGTTATAGGCATTGTGATGCCGATGATATCTGCCTCTTGAAATGCGTCGTTTCCAATCATAAATGTCGGAACCTGGCCAGTTAATGCAACCATCGGGACGGAATCTATGTATGCATCTGCAATTCCAGTTACGAGATTGGTCGCTCCCGGGCCAGAAGTCGCCATACATACACCAACCTTTCCGGAGGCTCTTGCGTATCCTGCCGCTGCATGTGCCGCAGACTGCTCGTGTCTCGTTAAAATGTGCCGGGGTCCATGTTTATACAAAACATCATAAACATCCAGGATAGCACCTCCAAGAATTCCAAAAAGGTGCTCAACACCTTCTTCCTCCAATGATTTTACAATAGCTTCGGCACCATTCATTTTTATTTTTCATCCTCTTCAACACTTTTTAAAATCTTAACATCATCCCCACGTACGGTAATTGGTATGGGGACTGCTGCTTCTATCAGTTCCACGGTAACCTCATTTTTATCCTTGTCAATTCGAACAATCCTGGCCTTTTCACTTTTAAATGGGCCGGCAATTAGTTCGATTAAATCTCCCCTATGGATTCTAGTCACAACCTTTTTTGGAACTATGATAGTTTCCAAATCCTCAAGAGAGATAGTTCCCGCTGATGACAAATCACCCTTTCTTTTGAGTAATAACCCACGAGTTTTTGGGATTGATCTGGATATATTATCGATCGTTCCTGGAGAGTCTGCCTCTACAAGTATATATCCCTTTAATGCTGTAGAGTAGAAAACAGAGTATATCTCCGCTCCCTGATTTTTCGCCTCTCTATATAATATCTCTGCTACCACTCTTTCCTGCCCGGCCGTCGATTTGAGTACATAAATCAAGATACCACCTTTTATCTAATCTTCTTATGCCCCTCCCCTAATCAGTTGGGAGATCAGAAATATGACAAAACCAATAAAACCAATCAGGAGCATTCCCAAGCCAGTTATCTTGGCGACTTCCTCGAACTCTGATCTTTTTGGTTTTCGCGTGAGTCTAAGTATTCTCCTAAGTTCTTTGAATAATTTGATTAATCTTTGTATTCCCATTCTCTGCATTCATCGTTTTACTTATTTATGCATTGCATTATATATGTCATCAAGAGATCTCATTTTTTCTACCACCAATATTCCTTTTAAATCTCCCAAATTCAGTATTTTTTAGTTCATCTGCCCAAAAAACCGGCCCGTCCCTACAAACCCTCAGACTGCCTATACTACAAGATCCACAAATCCCGAGTCCGCACTTCATATATCTTTCCAGGCTCAATTGTGTGGGAATTTCATGTGTATTAGCTATATCCAATACCTTCATCATCATAGCTTCCGGTCCGCAGGTAACAATTTCATCGTAATCTTCCTTTTTTAGTAAATCGTCTATCGGATCCGTTACGTAACCCTTGATTCCCGCACTTCCATCCTGGGTGGTAATTATAACCTCCGAATTTTCCTTTATCCTACTAATGAAGATCAAATCCTGCCTTGTTCTTGCCCCGATTAGAGTGGTAAATTTATTTTCTTTATTCTCCTCAATTAAAGGTACTAATGGGACCATACCAATGCCGCCACCGATCACAAGAATTTTTTTACCTTTTAACTCAAAGCTATTTCCATAGGGCCCCCTGATCCCAATTTTATCTCCGATCTCCAAGGTAGACAATTTGTTGGAAAAAGGACCAACAGCATCAATGGTTATACCTGTCTGGGGCATATATGACAAAGAAAATGGTTTTTCTGAGAATGATGGTATCCAGACCATGACAAACTGGCCGGGTTTGGCATTAATAACATGATTGAATCTTAAGGTTGTGATATTGTAGGTTTCTCGGATTTTATCCTCGATTTTTAGAATTTGCATTTTAATATCATTCTAGGTGTTATTTATTGTATTACTCTCATACATATATTATCATCTATAAAATGGCACGAATGCACGCACGAAAGAAGGGGAAAAGTAGTTCAACCAAACCATTGGGAAATATCGCACCAGATTGGGCGAGTTATGGTCCGGATGAGACGGAAGAACTCATAATCAAGTTGAGGAAGGATGAAATCTCAGCCAGCAGGATAGGAATCATACTCAGGGACCAGTACGGTATTCCATCAGTTAAACGGATTGTTGGTAAGAAACTGGTTAAAATCCTCGCGGAAAATGAACTGGTGGATGAAATTCCGGAAGATTTACAAAATTTGATCAAAGAGGCGGTAAATTTGCGAGAGCATATGGAGCGAAACCC
This sequence comes from Candidatus Altarchaeota archaeon, assembly GCA_030633635.1. GTDB lineage: Archaea > Altiarchaeota > Altiarchaeia > IMC4 > DAOVSA01 > DAOVSA01. The sequence goes on along the minus strand of DAOVSA010000001.1, from coordinate 2,542 downwards.
GAAAGATATTCACAATCGAAGGGGTTTACAACTCATTGAATCGAAGATACATCGTTTGGCGAAATACTACAAAAGAACCAAAAAATTGCCAAGTAATTGGTTATATGAACCGGAAAAGGCAAAGTTACTGGTGTAGGGTGTTATAGATGCTGCATATGGCAATACTAACGACCGAATCCAAAAGTCCGGAAAATATTGCACAGTCATTAGATCTGGACAATGTCCAGTTAGATACTCTAAGGATAAGAACCTGTCCAAAGGATGATAAAATAGTTACTATAGTGGAATCAAACAATTTACATACCTTACTGGCAACATTAGATGACATAATATGCTGTCAACGTGTGGCAGAGAAAATGATAGAATGAACAATATATGATATAAAATGGCCAAAAAAATTGATTCGTGGAAAAGAAAGGGTACTTATGAAATACTGGCTCCCGGGAATTTCGAGCACCGGGAACTTGGAATTACCATGGCAAATGCACCAAATGATTTGATCGGACGAACGGCTGGGGTTTCTCTCAGTGATCTAACTCAGGATAAATCAAAGCAACACTTAAAATTGGTCTTTGAAATCGTCAATGTAAATGGGGAGAAAGCAAACACAAAGTTTAAAAAGTTTGATGTCAATCGGGGTTATTTAAGATCTAAAATACGTAAGGGATCCAGTAAGATAGATTATATAACAGATCTTAACGTAGATTCTGCTAAAATCAGGATAAAAATCATGGTTATATCCACAAACATTATAAAGACCGGCAGAAAGAAAGAAATAACTCAAATGATCTCAACAGTCTTAACCAGATATGAAAATACGAATTTTGATCAATTCATACAACTGGCATTATTCGGGAAATTGGGTGGAGAGATCTATCGGAAAATTAAGCGGATATGTCCGATAAGACGGGTTGAAATACGACAAATCAGCGTTATGTGATTAAGGTGTGGTTGATGGTTGATAAATTTCGACAAGAAAAATTATTTGATTCATACTCATTTTTGAGTAACTTTTCATTTTTGAGTATTTATATCTGGGCGCATATATCTTAGATATGATTCAAATAACCCTGATTCAGATCGATGACTACGGTCCGTGGACCGTTACACCGGAGCCAAAACGAGAAGCAGATCTTCAGATACTGCAATCAACAATCTACAGGGAACTGCTGGAATTATTTTCTCTAAAAAAGGCAATTGTTTTTCCATTGCGATTTGATATCCTGATTGCGATTACAAATGGTTTGAACGAGAATGATCATCTCCGAATTTTAAACACGATTAATCTAAGATACCCTGTGACCATAAGCATGGCTGTTGCTCTGGGGAAAACCCCATATGATGCACAGAAGGTGGCTACCGATATGTTAGCTGAAAATGGAGCTGAGAAACAAAAAGGCACACTTAAAATTAAAGATATCGGCGGCGACTTGGTTCAAATCGCCCATATAGATATAGATAATATCACGAAACATACAAAAGAGGATATTTACACTTCCTATGAGAGAATAATTGCGGTACAGAACGAATTAATTCAAAAATTGAGAAAGGAAGGTGCTTTGGTTTTCTTTATGGGGGGGGATAACTTCATCTCTGTATCAAATGAACTCGATAAACAACATCTCGATAAAACTTTTGATGAAATTACAGATGGTTTGGATATTGGATTGAAGGCAGGAATAGGTGTTGCAAAAAACGCCGAGGATGCCATCCGATTAGCTAGTTTAGGTTTAAAGGATATTAGAAATAAATTAGAGGATCGTATAGTTGTTAAATACGAATAAAATGAAATTTTCTGTACAGGTAAAAATAAGGTTAAAGAGCGGTATGTTAAACCCAGAGGCTGCTATGATAAAAAGGGCGTTAGGTAACCTGAACTATAAAAATGTTGCTGAGGTCAATACAGCAAAGATAATAACCTTGGTGATTGATGCAATATCTAGTGAAGATGCAGTAAGTTCTGTGGATGATATGTGCAGTAAATTACTCGCAAATCCCGTGATTGAAGAATATGAGATCATTATTGACTAAAACTACCTGCAATCAAACCACGTGGAGATATCTGCTGGTGATGGTGCACAACCCGGCGCGAGCGCATTAGCGAGGAAAACGAAAGCATATATAATAAATATGCCGATTATTCCATTCATTATATATCCTCTTCCTCTCGCCCTTTCTGAGGGGGTGCCAGATAACACAATCAATCCCCCACCAATTGCGATCATTATAATCCCTACAAATCCGGTGACTGTTAATATCAACGAGAGCAAACCACAATCCAGGTTGCAAAGATCATTTTTCCAATCTGCAGATACTGTAACTGAAGACATAACAAGCAACATGGTGGAGATGTATACTACAATAATCTTATTTTTCATCTTTCAAAGACCTCTACATCATTTTTTCTTCCAATTACAACCTTTTCCGGCCGTCTTTGTGAAAATATTCCATTTTCTATTGCGCCGGGAATCTGGTTCAGTTTGGATTCCAATTCCAAGGGATTTTCTATCACACCAAAATCGGTGTCCAAAATTAGGTTGTT
>DAOVSA010000021.1 GCA_030633635.1 Candidatus Altarchaeota archaeon | reverse complement strand
GCTCAAAACTTTCTTTAGACAATAACCATAATTCATCAAATCTATCCAAGAACTCTTGACAGTCTATAGTCTTAAAACGACTTTGTAGTGGGTTGGGGGTTTTCCATTCTGCATTGAATATCCTTACACCCTCAAAATCAGTAAGAACCGCCCACGTACAACCCTTGTGCCAAGAGTAATTTATTGCCTGTTCTACAAATTTGGGAGTATCAAGATTCTCTCTTAACGCTTTTGCTTCAATGAAAAATTTTGGAATACCATCAATTCTGAATCCATAATCAACACGTTTTTTGGATATTTTTTCTTCTGCTGAAACGCTATCGTTTTTCTTTGGTTTATTATAAACGTTCCAACCAAGGGCTTCAAAAAGAGGGAGAATAAAATCCTTCTTGGTCATCTCCTCATTGTACTTTCTAATACCTCCCTCTTCTACAAGTCTGCTATATTTATCAAGGAGTTCCTTAATTTGTTGCTTAGACTCTTCTTTATCCATCTTAAAAATATTGAATAGAGTTAGTATAAATCTGCAAAATTATAGATCTCATTAATCTGATTCGACCCTGACTCCATCATCACAGATCTCTGTATCGATCACACTGCCACCTGCCAGCTCTATCTCATCCTTGGCGTTTCCCAACGCAATCATTATCCCGCCCCTTCCGGCACCGCAAAGTTTCGCTCCAGTTCCTTTTTTTCTCGCTGCCCATACCAGCCTGTCCAGTTCAATGCACGATACGCCTATTGCAGAGAGCAAACCGTGGTTTATATCCATGATCCTTCCAAGTTTACTAAAATCTCCCTTCTCCAGGTATTCCTGCCCATATTCAACAAGCAGGTTCATAATATTTAGATATTCCTCGAAGAATCTCGGAAATTCATTTTTTAAGCCCATCACATCCGCTACAACGTTGCCGGTATCTGAAACCAGGTCGGTAAAGCCTATCGTGATTTTTGGATACTCTTTAACATTCAGTCTTTTCATTTTCCCGTTTTGATACCTTATTATCCCACCATACGTCACAGAAAAGGGATCGACACCACTGGATTTTTTATGAACAACGTTTTCAATATCCCACGCAAGATTTGCGATCTCCTGCTTTGTTAATTTGTGACCAAACTCTTTGGAGATCGCAAGAACCAAAGCCGAGGAAACGGATGCAGAACTTCCCAGGCCGGAGGAAACCGGGACCTGGGATGTTATTTTTATGTCAAGAGCGATTTTTTCATCTATGTTTAAAGATGAATAAATCCTTTCAATTGCTTCTGCAGTAAGAACTGTAGCCCATTTTTTCTTCAATTCCGGAATTTCTTCAAAGGTGAATCTTAAATCCTTGATCTTTGTACTTTCATTACTAAGTGAAAATTTTTCATCCTTCCTTTTGTTAACAGTAACATAGGTCCTGAGATCAACGGTTCCCACCAAAACCGGGTTTCCATAAACTGCTGCATGTTCTCCGAGCAGGATTATCTTTGCAGGTGCTGATGTTGTGATCATTTTTCACATTATAATTCGTCTTTTAGATTAATATTTAATCATAGTAATCTTTCACTTTGATTCCTTTGGTTTATCTATTCACCTGAAATCTCAATATAAAATATATTTCAATTAAGTGAAATAATCTTGAACAATTTTAATATCTATCCATGAAATTAAAGATAACCAGAAAAAGTATTTATAGGTGTATGAACATATATATAATTAGATAACTTGGGTAGTGGGGCAATGAAGAAGCCAAGTCCAAGATCGAGAGGTTGGTTTGTTGATATGTAGTTCTAGGGATAATCTAATCGAGTCATGCCACCTACGATCAGCCTTTTATACCCGCTAAATAATTATTCATTAAATTATCAATCATCAAATCGATAAAGAAGAGATAAAAACCAAAAATGATCAAAGTTGGAGTAATAGGTACCGGAGAGATGGGTCAACATCACGTTCGGGTTTATTCAGAGATGGAAGATGTCCAGCTTGTTGGTATAGCCGATATGAACGAAGAAAGAGTTAAAAAACTGGCAAAAAAATATGACGCCACGGCATATACTGACTACAAAGACCTTCTGGATCTGGATATAGATGCTGTTAGTATCGTTGTTCCAACCAAGTTACATAAAGAGATAGCCCTGGATGCAATAGATAGTGGAATCAATACTTTGATCGAAAAACCAATCGCAGATACAATCGAAAGTGCAAACGCCATAATGGAAAAATCAAAGGATGTGAAATTGATGATCGGTCACATCGAACGGTTTAATCCGGCGATAATTGCATTAAAGGAAAATATGGAGCGGGGGGTCATTGGAAGGGCGGTCTCCATATCTGCAACCCGTGTTGGGCCCTATAACCCAAGAATAAGGGATGTCGGAATTATTCTGGACCTCGGGGTTCACGATATCGATGTGATGTCTTATCTATACTCCAAAAAAGTAAAAAGCGTGCATGCATACGCGGGTTCTGTTATCCACAGGTTCGAGGATTATGCAAGTATCTTGCTTGGATTTGGCAACGGTACCGCAGGTTCGATCGAAACAAATTGGTTAACCCCCCATAAGATCAGGCAACTGACTATCACCGGAACTCACGGGATCGCATATGTGGATTATATTCATCAATCACTTAAATTATGTAATGAAAAACAAATAATTGATGTACCTATAAAGAAGAAAGAGCCACTGAAAAACGAGCTTGAACATTTCATTGGGTGTATAGGGGCTAATAAATCACCGATCGTCAGTGGAGAGGATGGAAAACACGCGTTAAAGGTTGCATTAGCTGCAATAGAATCGTACAAGACCGAAAAGGCAATTGAGGTATTGTGATGAAGATATATGGACAAAAAAGAGAAATTATCATTAATTCTTTCAAAAACGGAGATATAACCGTTGCTGTTTATGGTCTTGGGAAGATGGGTCTGCCTTTGGTTGCTATTTTTGCTGATAATGGAGCAAAGGTTATCGGTGCAGACATAAATCCCGATGTCGTTGAAACCATAAATAAAGGTATAAATACCGTGAAAGAAGAGCCGGGTTTGGATGAATTAGTTTATAAAAATGTCAAGGAAGGTAGATTAAAGGCAACAACCAATCTGGTAGAAGCATCCCAGGATTCAGATGTCATGGTGATTCTAGTACCTACCCTATTGGATGAAAACAATATTCCCGACATTAAAATCGTTGAATCGGTCTGCGAAAATATTGCCGAAGGGTTAGAGGAGGGAGATTTTGTTATTTTGGAAAGCACCGCACCGCCAGGGACTACTGATCATATCAAAACGATCCTGGAGAAATCCGGTTTAAAAGCAGAAAAATACTGGGGGTTGGCACATTGTCCAGAAAGAACATCTTCTGGCAGGGCGATAAGAGATATAACCCAGAGTTATCCAAAAGTGGTCGGTGGCATAAATCCCAAAAGTACCGAAACTGCAGAAGCCCTCTATTCAGTTATAAACGAGAAAGGCGTGATACCGGTTAGTGATGCAAAAACTGCAGAAGCGGTCAAAGTTTTCGAGGGCATCTACAGGGACGTAAATATTGCACTCGCAAACGAACTGGCTTTAATTTGCGAGGAATTGGAAATCAATGCGATCGAAGCATTTAAGGTGGCAAACACACAGCCTTACTCCAATATCCATCTACCCGGTGTCGGAGTCGGTGGACATTGCATTCCTGTTTATCCATACTTTCTGAAAACCCCCCGGAAGGGTCTAATCAGACTTGCACGGAAAATAAACGATTTTATGCCCCAGTACACTGTTAATCTGGTTGTAAAAGGTCTGAAAACATTTGAAAAGAAAATAGAAAACTCAAATATCATGGTTTTGGGCATTTCCTTCCGTGGAGGCGTAAAAGAGATCCGATGGTCGCCTTCTCTAACCATAATAAAACTCCTGAAAGGATTTGGGGCCAACGTTTTTGTTTACGATCCATTATTTAACCCAGGAGAGATTGAAGAATTAGGTGTTCGATATGCTGACCAATTTGATGATATGGATTGCGTGGTTATAGCTTCAGATCATAAAGAATTTAGAGGATATGACTGGAAAGAGATCGGTAAAAAAATGAGAACCAAAGTGGTTGTGGATGGAAGACAGATTGTAGATCCCGATCAACTGAGAAAACTGGGTTATATTTATCTTGGGATTGGTTATATATGACTGTGATAAAAAATGTTCGTTTCTATGTTGAGAATAATATTTGGTTTAGCGCTTACGCTATTCATACCCGGATTCGCAATTACCTTAATGTTGTTTCCACGGAGAATGCGTCCAGTGGAAAGAATCGCATTTTCTTCCGTACTGAGTATAGCTACAGTTCTCATTGTAACATTATTCATCGACCTAGGTCTGGGGGTTGATACAACCGCAGAAAACATCGTCATAGCACTCCTAACTGTGACCGCATTCGCCTTACTCATCTGGAGTATACGGATATAGAAACTGGAAAAATAGAAAAATGCACTATCAAACTTTATTCATTATGTTTGGAATAGGTTTTGTTGTGACTTTTTTGTTCACACCAAAATTCATAGAAAAGGCGATTAAAAAAGGCTATGTCGTCAAGGATATGTATAAGAAAGGGGAACCCACGATACCGACGATGGGGGGCTTAACGATCCTTGCAGGGGTATTATGCTCCCTTGTGGTATCGCAATTTTTTATCATTCCTGTGGATAAATTACTGATCTTTTATTCCATCGTGTTTACCTTCGCAATGTTTGGTCTGGCAGATGACCTCTTGGATGTTGGTCGTGTGTCAAAAATCTTTATTCCATTCTTTCTGGCGTTGCCCATCGCCTTGCTGGATCTGGATACAACTTTATGGCTCGGTTTTATGGAAATAGAACTTGGAAAAGTTTACTGCTACCTGATCGCACCCCTCTACGTGATGGTTGTTGCCAACCTGGTGAATATGCATTCCGGTTACAATGGGCTTTCATGTGGGTTATCATATATAATCTCTGTCTTTATAGTCGTAAAAACATTCATGGTCACTGGAGTTCAAAATCTATTCTATATAGCACCCATTTTTGGAGCATTACTTGCCTTTCTGTACTTCAACACCTATCCAGCAAAAATATTCTGGGGAAACATTGGTAGTATGATGCTGGGTTCTGCACTAGGTGGTTTCATCATACTGGACGGTATGGAAATCTTCGGTCTTGTGATTCTAATTCCTCACATCGCAAACTTTCTTATGTACGTGGTATGGAGAATCAAAAAACTTGGAAATGTAAAATTCGGCACTCTTAGAAAGGACGGCACCCTGGTAGTACCAAACCCCTGGACACTAAAATGGACACTTCCTTATTACTATAGATTAACCGAGCACCAGACTATGGTGATTCTATATACTATAACAACCATCTTTGGGGTAATCGGATTGGTCCTCATCCCCTGATGTCCTGGTACAAATCGACTTTATCGCCAGGGGTTTTCGGATCTTAAGATTCATAGAAATTAATGAAGAGAATACGTAAACAGAATACGTAACTAGAGTACGTAACTAAAATACATAAACAGAATGCATAACTAGACTACCTTTCCCCCCTGATATCTCCCACTATACGTCTTGGTATCTCCATCAATGGTTTCAAAAACAATTTGTCCTATTCTTGCGCCACTTTCCAGTTCAAAATTTCTTGTAGAGAGATTCTTAACACCAACCGTCAATGTCCCTTCATAACCCGGATCGACAACTGCAGTAATCAGAGTACATCCGCACCTGAATAGTGAAGAACGCGGCAAAATCCTAGCAATTAAATTATCCGGCATGTTCACTTTCTCGATTGTTTCAACCAGGACATATTCATTTGACTCTAATTTTATTTTTTTATTTTTAGATTTGACTTCCAGTTCCTTAATATTTGGCATCCTTCTTTCGGAGATCCCAATGAAGCCATCAGAGGTTATTTTATAGACTCTTCCGAGCCTCAGATCATAACCTGCCCCGGTCAAACATTCCTCATCGAAATTCTCAATTAGCTTCTCCTTCTCCGCCATTTCCGTGATCTTTGAGTGTCCCAGAATCATTATCTGATTTATCGTAAATTCTAGTCTATTTTATTTTTTAGCTTCTTCTTTCTCCTTCAATAAGTATTTTCTGATTTTGGTAACTTCATAATCCATATAGGACATATCTCTACCAATACTGATTAGCCCTGCACCGCTAAAAATCAGGGCAATATTGAGCAGGATATTAGAAAAGAAAAACAGCCTAATCGATGTTCGTATAGAGTATATAGCATCTGCAGTTGGCGTTGTCACATCACTAACCCAATCACCTATGAGGGGGATTGATGATAGTGTCCTTGCAACAGATTCTCCTTTTTCCAATGTTGATAAATCCTCGCTTATTTGCATATAAACATAGGTGCATCCAAAAATACCCAATACCCCTATCATCAAAACCAATATGCCCATAATTGTTGTTGTATTGGTCATTTAAAACTCCTCATTATCTGCAAGTTATCTGGAAGCTGCAAGTGTATAATTTTCTTGGGCAAAAGCAAAAACTCCAAAAAGAGCAGAAGCTAAAGATACTACTGCTATGACTGATAAACTAATTGTAATTTTCATTCCATCATTCCTCATAATAATAAATATTTAATCAATATTTAATCAATAATTTAAAAACATATCAATTCTTTAAGATGAGATCCGACAAAACCAAAAGAGGGATTAATAGGGCCCCTCATAGGTCTTTAATGAAAGCCATGGGTATGATCGATGAAGAAATAGAGAAACCCTTTATAGGGGTTGTGAATTCGTGGAATGAATTTATCCCCGGGCATATTCATCTGGACAAATTAGCTGCTGCTGCAAAAGCTGGAATCAGGATGGCCGGCGGAACACCGTTTGAATTTCATACCATAGGAGTTTGTGACGGAATTGCCATGGGTCATGAAGGCATGAGGTACTCTCTTCCGTCGAGAGAAACGATCGCAGATTCTGTAGAGTTGCAGGTACAGGCTCATCAACTAGATGCACTTTTATTTGTCACAAGTTGTGATAAAATACTTCCCGGACATCTGATGGCTGCTGCAAGGATAAATATTCCATCAATTTTTGTTACCGGAGGCCCGATGTGTCCCGGAATTTTCAATGATACGCAGGTTGATTTAATCTCTGTATTTGAGGCAATTGGAAAATTTCAGGCGGGTGAGATAACTGAAGAGGAGGTTAGAGATCTTGAAGAGGGCGCCTGCCCCGGCATAGGTTCCTGTGCCGGGCTTTTTACCGCAAACACCATGGGTTGTATGACTGAGGCTTTAGGAATGTCTCTCCCCGGTTGTGGAACTTCTATGGCGATAGATGCTAAAAAGCATAAAATAACCAAGAGATCCGGGATACAGATCATGAAATTATTGGAAGATTATATAAAACCGAGAGACATAATGACAAATAATGCATTTGAAAATGCAATTCGTGTGGATATGGCCATTGGTGGCTCAACAAATACCGCATTACATTTACCTGCAATAGCGAATGAATGTAAAATAAACCTAACTCTCGACATGTTTGATAAACTGAGCAGGGAAACGCCACATTTAACGTCCATCCGACCCGGAGGCCCGCATTTTATGCTCGACCTCGATAGAGCGGGTGGAATTCAGGCGGTTATGGATAGAATCAAGGACAAATTGAATCTGGATTGTATGACTGTTACTGGAAAAAGTATGAATGAAAATCTAGAGGAACTAAAGATATTAAACCCTAGGAAGAACAGGGAGGTTATACGGACCCAGGATAATCCATATCATAAAGAGGGTGGAATAGCCATACTCAAGGGAAATTTAGCTCCAGAGGGATCTGTAGTAAAACAGTCTGCCGTAGATCCAAAGATTCTTAAGCATTTTGGACCAGCCAGGGTTTTTGACTGCGAAGAAGACGCAAACGATGCCATCTTAAGAGGAAAAATAAGAAAGGGCGATGTCATCGTGATAAGATATGAAGGCCCCAAAGGAGGTCCAGGGATGAGAGAGAT
>DAOVSA010000096.1 GCA_030633635.1 Candidatus Altarchaeota archaeon | reverse complement strand
GCAAACATAACTTAGAGATACATTTTTTGGTTAAGGTAAATTCTGGAGTAGACTCGAATAATATAAACTTTGGCATACCAAAAACATCCATAAGTGAATTCTCCTTTGAGATTCCAAAAACAAACATCAGCGTTTATGTTACACCAGCTATCAGCACAAAAATAACTGAGATTGGGGGGGAAACCCATGTATCTGCATTTCTTGTATCCACAGATCATGTTTCCATGGAATGGTCCCGTAAAATAGAGATCCCTGAAACCGTGGAATTGGAACCAAAACTTTACGCAGAGATTCATTCACTTATTTCCGTTGGTGAGGGGATAATCAGGGGGGATAGTACCCTGCAGTATTCCATAACCCAGGCAGGTATTGGAAGCTTTAGTGTATCTCTACCAACAGATGTGGATGTACTGGATGTTAGTGGAAGTAAATTGAGGGACTGGAGAATAACAGAAAGAGAGGATATGAATATTCTTGACGTCTTCCTGAACTCAAAGATTCAAGGGACATATGAACTGAATTTGAGATACGAAAAAACCCTTGGCAATACATCCGCAGTATCAGATATACCGGAGATTGTGGCGTTGGGTGTGGAGAGAGAGAAGGGATTCATTGGAATTGCCGCCATAACAAACGTTGAGATCGGTGTGATCGAGGACTCCGGGGTAAACAGGATAGATGTCAGTGAATTGCCATACCAGATAAGGGGCAAAACATCAAAACCGATCCTGTTTGCATATAAATATTTAAAACATCCCTATAACGTTGTTTTGGATATAAAAAAGCATGAGGAATTGCCGGTTTTATTTGCAACCATCGACTCTGCCTCATTTATTATTTTAGTTACCGATGATGGGAAGAGTATAACCAAAGCCTCCTATTATATGAGGAATAATATGAAGCAGTTTATGGAGCTTGAACTTCCCGAAAACTCGCAAATATGGAGCGTATTTGTTTCTAATCAGGCGGTAAAGCCAGCCAAGAGTAGTGAAGGAAGTATTCTCATCCCCTTAACCAAGTCCATGGGTGACGAATCAAAAGCATTTCCCGTGGAGATAGTCTACCTGACAGAGATACCGGAACTGGGATATGGCGGTGGAAAGACATATGAAATTCCTGTAGTAGATATCCCGATAAGTCATGCTTTATTATCCCTGTATATGCCGGATGAGTACGACTACCTGAGATTCGGTGGAAACATGAAGAGATCTGGAGGGGAAAGACCATCTATTTTGAATATGGGTTCTCCGGGTTCTCATGCCAGAACATACGCACCAAATGTAATGCTGGAAAGTCAGGTTGATGAGATGGAGGAATTTGGCGGCGCGGTCCAGGATGCAGTTGCCAAGGGGGTTCTTCCGGTAAGAGTAACGGTACCCCAGAAGGGGAAAATTTATCATTTCAGCAAGTTAATGGTAACCGATGACCAGCAACCTTTCGTTTACATCCAGTACATAGACGCAGGTATTTATCACTGGATAAACATTGCAGTATTCTTTATAGTTCTGTTTATCGGAGTAAAAGCCATGAAGAGAGTAATCCGGATGAAAGACAGCGGTAAGTGGATTGCCTCAAAGTTGCTGATTATCGTGTTTGTCGCGATATTGGCGTTGATCGTCAGACATTTCTTGAGAGCGTTGTTTAACTCGGCGTTTATAGCATCAATTATTGTAGTAATTATCGGAATTTTCTACATGATCTATAAAAGAATAACTGGCAGTAGATCCAGAGAGATATAAAGAAAACCGGGTGTACCAGTGCCCAATAAATTTAAAAATTTCAGATTATTTGCTGTGTTGAATAATAGAATATAATTTATTTTGAGGTATCAAAAAATCAAAAAACTCATATAAAGACCAAATAATAAACCAGCCGCGATCGGTGGCAACGCCGGGAGTACCTTGTTCTTCCTGTTCCCCATTATATAGATGAATAATGCTGTGATACCAAGCAAACCCCCTCCTGCAACTATAATTGCATTATAGATCGAATGATCCCGCAAAACAGATACAGAAAACATCAATGGAATCGCTAAATCCCCGGTTCCAAGTTCTAAACCAACACCAGGAATCGAAACCGTAAACATAAATGGAAATCTTCCCTTTCCCTCCTCCGCTAGGGTCACCATATGTTTCGTTCCGAAAACTGCGATAATATCATAGATAGACAGTGCGATTAACAAAACCATGGCAGGTGCAACAGCCAATGATGAGCCCAGCATCGCACCAATACCTGCAATAGCAAATATCAGCGTTATATCCTTTAGTATTACATTTCCCTTTTTCCAAAAACATAAAATAATCAGGCAAATCGCAGGTATAAATCCATATTCTGTAAGAGTAAAAAATGTTATGCTCGCACCACAGAATACCACGAGTACCATTAAAACCTGTATGACCAGATCAAAACCAAATTTTATGAGCAACAACAAAACCCCGGTCATGACCAGGACATATAAGAATATCTGAAGGGATGATTTCATACTTTCCGGATTCTCGATTACTGAAGGAATTTCTCCTGATTCTATCCCCTCTATCAGATTTGTTCCTACGTACAACCCGATTAACTGAACACTCAAATAAATCCCAATTACGATGAAAAGAGAATTTAGATACTTCATATAATAAATTAAATCTGGGTATTAAATAGAACAAAAATATAATGATATAATGATATGGGCCGGTAGCTCAGTTTGGTAGAGCACTCGGCTTTTAACCGAGTGGTCGCGGGTTCAAACCCCGTCCGGCTCATTGAATTGTTGAACTGAATCGGGATTTATCCCCAAAGCTTAATAAACACACCGATAGCCACGACGATGAGTAGTATCATCGACATGGCAACTATAAGAGTAGTTAAAGAACTTCTCTTGGGTAGTTTGAATAGGTATATGGAACCATCCTTTGAACCCCCTGCGATATAATAATCCGCAGCATGGAGTGCTGAGATTGGGCTATTTGTTTCGTATTTCCATTTCAACTCTCCATTGATATCAAAAAGATAGATATTCCCATCCAGCGAGCCTGCAACCACATAGCTATTCATGATATAAACGGAACTGACATATCCTCCGGTTCCATATTTCCATTTTAATTTTCCGTTGATATCAAAGAGATAGACGTAATTATCCCGTGAACCTGCCACTATATTATCTTTTAGGATATAAACTGGTCCAACATAATCCCCAATATTATATTTCCAGTTTAATCTACCGTCGATGTCGAATAAATAGACGTGTCCGTCCCAGGAACTTGCAACAACTCGTTTATCTGATAAATGAGTAAACATAACATGCCCCTTGGTTTTATAACTCCAGATTAATGTCCCATTTATATTAAAAAGGAATACACTGTCATTTGATCCCACAACCAGATGGTTATCTGATATCTGGAGGGTGTGAACCTCACTACCGGTTTCATAATTCCATAACTCATTTCCATTCAGGTTAAAGAAATGGACATATTTATCAGAACCGGCAACAACCCATTCTCCCGATATATGGACACTATCGACATAGTTGTCGAGATTTTTTTCCCATTTCAATGTTCCATTGGTATCAAAAAGATAGATATAACCATCAAGTGACCCTGCCGCCAGATTGGTACCGGAGATATAGACCGCCTCGACACCACCCTCTGTTTTATCTACCCACACTGGCTGAACACCAGGGGTTATCGGGGGAAGGATATATAAAACCAAAAAAACGAT
>DAOVSA010000170.1 GCA_030633635.1 Candidatus Altarchaeota archaeon | reverse complement strand
GATCTGATTGAGATCAAAAAAGAGATTTCTAAGGCGCTATGGGGTTTTGTCAATCCCGTTAATGATGATAGATGGCTAAGGGGAGAGACGTTTGATAACTTTTTCTCGGCATGTGAATTAAAATTTGATGATAGATTAAAAGAAATTGGCACCACGCCCATTATAATCGGAAGAGATAAAATCACGCCATCAGTCTTAGTCAAAGACGGTGAAGATCTCCCATATCCAGTCCAAGAAAGTAATATCCATTATTGGATGAAAGTTTTTGTTTACAAATATTTAATTGAGAAACTAAAACACCCAAAAGAAAAAATAGAAACTGAAGAAGTATTTAATAATGTAATTCCAGATATTATAGCCCGTGATATCGTAATTCCGGATATTATAGCCCGTGATATCGTAATTCCAGATATTAAAGTCAATAATGTCGTAATTGAAATTGAGACGCTTTTTGGAACTGGTAGGCCGATTAACAAGATGGTTCAAACTATTAGAAAATATTCAAACCTCGAAAACTTTGAAGTGTGGATTGTAATCAAAAATATAGATGTGTTCTTTTATTATCCCGAGTTAATGAGATTAAAAGAAAATGCAAAAGATCACATTAATGTTAAACTGAAACTTTTTACATTAGATATTGAGAATCACGATTTAGTAAATATAAAAGATGTAAAAAATAGGATCCGATTACCTGAAGTCATATCAGAGTGATCTAAATAATAAAAATTCCAAAAGAGTTTCGAAATGACATGATATTGAATCCGAAGTGGTTATGACCAAAGTTTCTCAGCCCAGCTATGTATCATTCACACCCAGACCGCCGAACCTGCACAATCCATCCACACACACCATAACCCTCACAGCCACAGCCAACCCTTTGGTCGATTTAGGTTTTTGCAGACATCTATTGCTTTATCACCCTTTCGATACAGATTTACAGCAATTATTCTTTCTTCTTCGTCATTATCCATAATGCATTAAACAGAGTATAATATCAAAAGAGTCCACGATGTACTGACCATTTCCAACTGGAAGGAAATGAATGAGCAGATACATTTAATTTTGTTTCTAATCTTATTGCTTGAAACCATGGTTCCATTTTAGCTTTTGGGTCAATGACGGTCAAAAAATTCCTTTTTCGGCGGTGTCCCTACATTTACCACTTATCAGAGCTTAAGAATCAACATGTTCTATAGATCTCTGTATCGAATTCAAGTAATCGGAATTAATGTTATAAGTTGTATACTGCCCCTGCCTATCATCTTCAACAATCCCCTGTTCCTTCAGGTGTTTGATATGCCAGCTGATCGTGGATGCAGAAATCCCCATTTTTTCGACAAGGGTTTCATTAGTAATGCACTGGTCGTTGAGGATCTCTAAGATAATCTTTCGATCCATATCAGTTTTCAGCGCTGCAATTACCGCCTTATCCTTTTCCCCGTAAGTGAAACTGTTCTGAAAGTACCGGATTTTTCCATTTGCTTTGTAAGATTCTATCATGTTCTCTGTTTCCAGAACTTCCATGTGGTATCTTACAGTCCCCCTGTTTAATCCTGTTTTTTTAATTACCTCGCTAAAACAAGTCCCAGGACACGATTTAATAAAATCATACAGTCTTTCCCTGTTCAGGTTCGCAAGAGCATTTGACCTGCCTATTCTCTTACATCCGCCCAGCAGGGGAACAAATTTTATCGGATATAAAAATTCAGGAGCGGGGGTTACATGCGCAAAACCCACCATAAGAAGAAACATCCAGTAGGGGATGGGTATGACTTCGATTTCCTGCACATCTTCCCCTGCTACCGAGGCGCCGAAT
Organism: Candidatus Altarchaeota archaeon; assembly: GCA_030633635.1. Taxonomy (GTDB): domain Archaea; phylum Altiarchaeota; class Altiarchaeia; order IMC4; family DAOVSA01; genus DAOVSA01. Next base: position 283 of record DAOVSA010000170.1, on the reverse strand, counting down.
TCATCACTCAGGGAAGGGCGCACTGTGTACTCGGTAGCTTCGGCTGATGAGACCAATAGCAAAAAGAAAAAGAAAAGGAGGAAAGTCCTCCGTCTAATGCTGGCCCACGTTGAAGCTATAGCTCTCTGTTCCAATAACTGATACTCCATATACCTCGTACTTCCACTCTCCAGATTCTACATAGCCTTGATTCGGGACTATGTCCAGATGTATCCAGCCGTCTTTTATTACTCCATCGTCGATGTCATAGAAGGTTCCTAAGCTGCTGCCGCCTGGTGTGTAT
>DAOVSA010000114.1 GCA_030633635.1 Candidatus Altarchaeota archaeon | reverse complement strand
ATCTTTTTTCAGGTCTTTTCTTTTTTCTTTTCTTTTTCGTTCCACTGTTTTTTCCTTATCTCCTCTGCTATCGATTGTGCAGCTAGTGTTTCTATATTTATCGTATTTTCTATCCCCAATTTCTCGAATAACTCCTTATGTTCAAGTTCTCTTGCTCTGGCTATCACCTTTTTTCCTTTTTCTCTTGCAATCTCATCAACCAATAGATTTACTCCGTCATTGTCAGTTATTGCGGCGACCAAATCAGCATGGTCGATACCTGCTCTTTCCAACATCCACATCCGCGTACCATCCCCGGTTATAACCAGTTTATGGGTCTCCTGTATGGTTTTTTCGCTGACAGCTGCATCCTTTTCTATTATCACGATATTGTTTCGGAATTTGTGTAGTGCATTCACCAGTTCTCTACACATGGTTCCCCCACCAACGATTAAAATACGCGCTTTTTCATCTTTCACAACGTCTTTGATTCGTTCAACCATTGTAACCGCTGCATATCTCTCAGGAATTATTACTTTATCGATCTTCATCCGTTCGAATTGCCCGATATGTGTGGGATCCCTCACCCGGGCAAAGACCTCCTTTTCCTTTTGTTTTGCGGTCACACCGATCAACAGATTTGTCTCATCATTGTTTGTCATTGCGAGAACCAGATCTGTATTATCGATACCTGCCTGCTCTAAAATCTCCAGTTGGGTTCCATCCCCCCGTATTACGAGTCCATCTATATCCTCTATATCTTTTTCAGCAATTTCAGGATCTTTTTCTATCACTACAACCTCATTATCAGCTGATAATGACTTCGCGATCTCTCTGCCCATGTTTCCCCCACCAACTATCAGGATGTGCATTTTAGATTTTTCTCGAAGATTTTTAGATTTTAGTATTTTTCTCAAATATTTTTAGATTTTAGTATTTTCTTATGACACTATAAATACAAAAGGGAAACACATTTCTAGAAATTTAATCCTTATAAACACAGATTTTATAATAAGAGGGAATTTTTAGGTCAATAGATCGTAAAACGCAGATTGAATGATTAAAGAAGAGATTGAATATGAATAAATCCTTCCAAATACATAATAATTCAATAAAAACCGAAATATCGCAAATTTACGGATGTACATTGGCAGTATATTTCCAGATCAACGATTTCAGCGATTTATCATTTTTTTGTCCTTTTTTTCATGAATATGAGACTCAAAAGAATCAATACAGGAAATATTTCCAACCTGCCGATCCACATCAAAGCTATCAGTGTTATTTTTCCTATATCTGGCATATCAAACCACGCGGGATTTGGTATGGTTGTTCCAGAATCATCTAGGTATGTGGGTATATAACATGGACCAACATTACTTATGGCTGATATGCTGACTGATGTCGAATCATATGCTTCATAACCAAGGCCCATGAATATCATCGCTCCAATTAAACTCGCAAGAAAATACAGGCAAAGAAATGCCGTCAGAGATATTATTTCAGAATTATCGAGGTCTTTATCACCTATCTTCAGCTTTATAACTGCACTTCTGGGCAATATAATCTTTTTTATGTTATATACTACTATTTGGATGGTTGCTGCAATCCTAAATAATTTCATACCACTCGCTGTGGAGGCATAGAATCCTCCGGTTAGCATGAGTATGAATAAAACTGTTTTTGAAAGATACGTGCAAGTGCCAATATCTGCGACTGTAAAACCTGTTGTGGTCATGATGGAAACGAGTTGGAATATTGATGCCCTGAGATTGGATGGTGTTGGACCTACCTCGAGGAGCATGAAAGATATCGAAATCAGTAATATCACCAGCATATATCGAAATTCTATATTCTTAAATAAGTCTTTAAAATTTCCTCTAAATAATTCAAAGTGCAATATAAAGCTTATAGAGCTGATAAACATGAAAATAACCAGAATAGATTCAATTAAGGGGCTGTTGTAAAACGCGATGCTATCTGAATGGGTTGAAAATCCACCGGTCGGAAGTGTCGTCAATGAGTGATTTATCGCGTCAAATGGGCCCATCCCAGCGATACATAACCAAATTGCACACATTATGGTATAAAACACATAAATTTTCCAGGTTTCACGTATGGTACTTTTCATCCTAGGTTTTATCTTTAAATCACCAAGCTCGGAGGCGTATACTTTCATCGCGACAGTTCCGGGACGGGTGAGAACTGACAAAGCCAGTATGATTATTCCGACTCCGCCTATCCACTGGGTCAGAGATCTATAAAACAATAAAGCCCTTGAACAACTCTCAATATCTTTAATCATTGTCATCCCGGTCGTGGTGAACCCCGACATAGACTCAAAGAAAGAATCAACCAGATTTAAAGTGCCACTGAGATAAAACGGCAATGAACAGATGAGTGTTATAATCAACCATCCCAATGCGACAGAGATCATGGCATGTTTGGTCCCCATCACTTTTCTACTTTCAGATACAAAAATTCTTTTAAATGCAAGCCCGACAAAAAAGCATATACCTGCAGGAACGAGGAATATGAAACTTGAGCTTAAAATATAAAGTGGGTCATGAGTATCCACATACAAAAACAGTATAAGTAGTGGTGCCAATATGACAACAGGCATAACCATTAAGATCTCTCCAATATCTCTCAGTGCAATTTTAATGTCAGATAACATTTTATACTTTTTGGAGATTTCTGGGGACGAAATCGATCATGAGAGAATATAGAATTCTTAATTCATGATTCTTTAATTATTTGGATACCAAAGATTTAAAAATGGATGAGTACGACTTCGAACTCGAAAAGGTTATAAAAACCATAAAGGAAAAAAACGCGAAATTTGTCGGACTTCAATTTCCGGATGGTCTGAAAAAATACGCGCTTACAGTTGCAGGCACGATAGAAGAAAAAACCAACTCGATAACCATAATTTTTATAGATCCGGCATATGGTGCCTGTGATACAAAAGAAAGAGATGCAGAAATGCTTGGGATAGATTTACTGGTTCAGTTTGGTCATACGAGCCTGCGATTCCAACACTCCACGGATTAGAATCATATTCCGGGGCCGGAAAATCGTGCATATTTAACATTTATAAAATCAAAGAATAAAGAAATAAGATGAAAAAAATCGTGCAGACACTAAAAACAAGAGATGTGGATGGGATTCCCGGTTTAATTTCGGTCATTGCACAGGATT
>DAOVSA010000151.1 GCA_030633635.1 Candidatus Altarchaeota archaeon | reverse complement strand
CATCATTGTTTCACTCTTGGAGGAATCCACTCCTCCCCCTTAACGTTTATTTCTTCTCCACAATAGGGACATTTTCCATCTTTGATTTTATACTCTATCGTTTCCATCAACTGTCTTTTAATCAATAATTTTTTGCAGTTAGGACAATAAGTGTTGTTTCTTTCACTAACATTCCCGAGATAAACATACTTCATTCCGGCTGCCTTGGCGATATCATAGGCTTTCTCGAGAGTTTTTAGTGGGGTCTCCGGGATATCCCTAACTTTGTAGGTGGGAAAGAATCTCAAGAAATGGATCGGTGTTTCATCCCCCAAATTTTCCTTTATCCATTCCACCAGTTCCTTCACCCTCTCCATAGAATCCCCTACTCTTGGAACTATTAGATCTGTTATCTCCAGATGAACCCCTTGCTTTTTGTATTCCTTTAATGCCTTGTAAATCGGCTCGGGTGATGGAACTGCGGAAAAATCTCTCATAAATTTTTCATCTCCAGACCCCTTAAAATCAACCGTAGCCGCATCTAAATACATGGAAATTTTTTTAATTGGCTCCGGATTTGTATACCCGTTTGTAACCCATGTATTATACAAACCTTCTTCATGAGCCAATTTAGCGGTATCATAAGATAATTCATAGAATATGGTTGGTTCGGTAAAGGTATAACTGATACCCTGACATCCAGAATTTCTCGCTAGTTGGACAATTTCCTCTGGAGTTATTTTCCTACCCTCTATTTCCGATTCCTGACTTATAACCCAATTACAGCAGTATTTACATCTCCAATTACAGCCCGGGGTACAGATTGAAAAGGCCCATGACCCGGGGGCAAAATTATAACATGGTTTCTTTTCAATTGGATTCGAAGTTGTTGAGTTAACTTTATCATAAACCAGAGAGTAAAGTTTTCCACCCACATTTTTTCTAACCCTGCAGAACCCAGTTTTCCCTTCTGGAATTATGCAATTTCTGGCGCACAGCCCGCATTTTACTTTATTGCCCTCTGATTTTTCATAAAACATTGCTTCCTTCATTTTCGTTTCTGAATTTAAAGCAAACATAGATGTTCATTAGCCTGTACAAATATTTCTCTATTCTCCCCAGAGATTTTAATTCCCTTTCCAGCCAATCGAGATCTACTGGTTTATATTCTCCTCCAGGATGAACCAGATCAAAACCAAGTTTAGTGTATTCAGCTACAATAATCTTTTCTTTTGCAACCCTATAAGCCTCATGAACAAAATTTTCCCTCTTATCTAAAGGAATATGATGCAATGCAGCATAGCTAACAACCACATCAAATTTATCGTTTTTATAGGAAAGATTTGTCGCATCCCCCAGCTCAAATCTAATTCCTTTAATTCCCTCCAGTATAGCATCCTCCTTTACCTCTTTCAATTTTTCCTTAGAGATGTCGATGGATGCAACCCTACAATTGAAATCCCTTGCCGCAATAATCCCCAGGGGTCCGGCCCCTATGTCCAGCAGGGTTTTATTCCTTACCTTACCTTTTTCCAATACATTAGTTCTTAACTTTAAACCGTTCAACTCCTCCATTTTTTATACCATTAGATTTATGCTATATTTAGATTTGGAGAATCGGCATAAATCCTGATCGGATTGAATTAAAACAATTTCGGAATCATTCTCCATGGAACCTTCTTTCTGTATTCTTGGTATTCTCTACCATATTTCTCCAAGAGATCCTTTTCTTCGAGACGTATAATTAGCAGATAAGAGAGAAAATAGGGAATAGAAAATAAAAAGGCGTATAATGATCTGAGGAGGATTGCCATCCCCATAGCCAATAAGCCATTACTCATGTACAGGGGATTTCTAACGGTCCCATATACGCCGGTTGTGACCAATTTCCCCTTACCTTTCAAAGCCGGGATTGCACCTATTTGTTTTTGAGCCGAGATTTTTATAATAAAATTCATCCCCAGGAGAATTATCCCTATAATTAATGCAACGGGTGTTGGGATTTCCATCTTTGGTCCCTCGGTGAATGGTAAGGCAATTATTGGCACTATAAAAGTTGATAAAGTAAAGATTCTGATGAGTGGTTTCGGTATTCTGTTTTCAACCCCATTTAATGCCCTTGGCAGGCTGAGTACTGCTATTGCTATTGTATAGCCTATTAGATAGATACCCACCCAAAATACTGGATCGATCAAAAAATTATCTGACATTTTCGCATACAAGTATCCTGACGAAATCTATCAACCCGAAGGTTTCTTTAATCACTTTCAGATTATGTTGTCGTAACAACTCCTTGAGATCTCGTTCGGCGAAATCTTTGTAATATTTACTTTCATAGAGGGATGCTATCGATACATGGAGAAATCTATGTAATCTATTTTTTGGGATGTTATAATCTATGATAACTATTTTTTTACTGACCCTTTTCATCTCATCCAATACCCTCTCTCTGATACCCTGTGGCATATCGTGTAAACCAAAAGAAATGCAGGAAACATCGAAATAGTTATCTTCAAAGGGTATATTGCTGGCATCTGCGAGCATAAATCTCACATTCTCGTATCTGTTTTTCCTCTTGGCTATCTTTAACATATCTTCCGATAGATCGATTCCAATTACACTATAACCTCTTTTCCCGAAGGCAAATGCCTGTTTTCCGGTTCCAGTG
>DAOVSA010000148.1 GCA_030633635.1 Candidatus Altarchaeota archaeon | reverse complement strand
GACATAACGACACCTGTTGCGTAATTCGGATCAACAAACTCCGCTGGCAGAATCGGCACATTTTTATTACCAACAGGGTCTGTGCATTCTTTTCCTATCAACTCACTGCCCGCAATTTCACCGACAATCTCGATTTTTTTATCCTGATACCTTAGTTTCTCAACTGCCTCCTCGCTTAAAACCCAAACTTCATTGTTGATCCTGACTTTTTTATACACAATACTGGGATTCAGCCACATATTTGTAACACCAAAGATGGTTTCGGGTCTTAATGTGGCTGCGGGAAGGATTAATCCCTCACTTGTGAATTTTATTACCGTGAATTCATTTATCGTTGCTGATTCGCCGCTCAACAGATCATGATCTCCTACTGGATTCTGGCAGGATGGGCAGTACCTCACCGGATGCTCACCCTTTATCACCAGGTCCTGCTCATGAAGTTTTTTATACTGCCATTCTATAAACCTGCTGTATTGCGGGGTGGTAGAGAAGAATTGCCTCGTCCAGTCTATCGAATAACCCATCTGGGTCATATTTTTCATGTATTCTTCAGAGAAATACTTAACAATATTTTTAGGATCTGTAAATGTCTCTAAAGTTTCTTTTGGTACCTTGTATAGATCACCATAAATCTTTAGAGCTTTTTCTTCCTTTTTCTTAATCCGCTCAGCTATCCCAACAACTGGACTTCCAGTGACGTGCCAGGCCATCGGAAATAAAACATTATACCCTTGCATTCTCTTAAAACGGGCGATAACATCCGGCACGGTATATGTTCGGCCATGACCAATGTGCATGCTTCCGGAGGGATATGGAAATGCAACTGTAAGATAGAATTTCGATTTTTTAGGATCCGGCTTTGCCTCAAATATCTTTGATTTCTGCCACTTACGTATCCATTTTTCCTGGATTTTTTGTAGATCAAATTTTGTGGCCATTTCGATTAATTAATTTCTCATTTTGGTGTTTTACATTGTCCAATAGGATTATTCTATTTTTGTTATGACTCAAATGACTTATCTTATATGTGACATAAATAATTATATTTTTGTGTCATCTATATCCTCTCATCAGAGCAAGATTAATTCAATTGGTGATTTGCTTTGTCATCTACCAGATTTTTTCATCGATCTCCAGAGTACGAAAATCGCACAGACGAGTATGGTACAAAGGAGGGTGTATGGATCGAAAAATTTACCTGCCCCCTGGAGTCTCTCCTTGAGGTTGGATAAGGTTGCATTCAGGTCCCCCAGATCATAACTCACGTTCAATAACCTGTTTTCCGGTTTATTTCCTGATTCGTACAAGTCTTCTGTGATGGGAACTATTGTTCTGTTTATGACCAGATATGTTGCATTTAAACTATTGAGATATTCCTCCACCTTTTCTGCATCATATCCCTGGCCCTCTTTTCCACCGTCCGCTTTAAGTTCGATACTCGCATTCGCGTGTGGATAGGTTTCAATAACTATGGGGTATGTGTAGATATATCTCTCTTTCAGATATTTGGGAGTCTGAAGTATCCATATCACCTGGGTTTTTGCGTGTGGTTCAACATAAAAGAAACGTTTGGTTCCTCCAAAAAGCTTCAGTTTCTTGGGTATAGAAAGTCTACACGTTCCTACGATGTGTGAATTTGCCAGGTTTTCTATTTCTGCGGTTAACTTAACGAACGAATCCCGGCCAACCATCCCGCTGCTTAAATTTGGGCGAATATTTATTAATTTGGGGGATTTATCCAGTTCTATCGTGGTTATCCTCCTATTGATCGTATTTTCCACCGAGACTTGAATCCCCTTCCAGGTAGTATCATCTTTAAGTCCTGATGTATCCAATGATCTGCCGAATGCAATGTGTGTGCCGTCTACAAAACCAATTTCATCGTATGTCGGATCTATAGATATCCAGTCGTTCAGATATGCCTCCGCCCATCCATGATTTCCCCACGATTGGCCATCATGGGACATCCCATTAACCCCGCGGGCCGGGATTCCAATTGATCTGCACATAGCAATGAATAAATTGGAAAATTCATCGCATGTTCCTCTTTTATTTTCAAACACCCATTCTGCAGGTTCAACTCTCTTGCTAACTGTAGAATCATATCGGATGTTATCGTTGATCCATCTGGATATCTTTGCCACACAAATTAAATCATTAACCGATGTACCACATAGTTCCTGCGATTTACTGCCAATTTCAGGGTTCCAACGGGTTAGATTGGTGTATTTAAGGTATCTCGAAGCATTTCCCGCGTGTATATCAGTTATTGCTGCACTAAAACCGTCATGTTTTACTCTAATAACCAGTTTATAGGGTATGGTCTCCTTATCTACGTTTTCCCACCTCAAAATGACCAATTTATTCCCGTATTCATCGAATTCCGTGGAAAAAGGCCAGGTTGAATTAATATCGATGATTTCCAGATTGTTATCACTTCTTGGGATAGAAAATCGCTCTTCTACCCATTCCAAGCGTGAACTTGGACCCGATTTCGTTATGATTAACTTGCCAGTTATCTCAACATCGACTACCGCACTACCAATGGTTTCGATATTCTGTATTGCAGCGGTATCAGATATATCAGATATAAATAGAATCAATGAAAAAATTATAAGTGCCCTGAATTTCATGGTTAAGGTTAATATTGTATAAACAATAAAT
>DAOVSA010000154.1 GCA_030633635.1 Candidatus Altarchaeota archaeon | reverse complement strand
GTGTTGTCATCCAATCCACGCCTCGACACGATAATCTGATTGAGTTATTCATAATTTTAGATGCATTGCAGGATTTTGAAGCGAAAAATACCTCAGTAATCCTTCCCTATCTCACATACGCGCGCCAAGATAAGCGATTTAAGAATGGTGAGGCTTTGAGTGCAAAGACGATCCTAAAGATTCTTGATTCATTTTCAGATTTAATCGTTACGATAAATTGCCACTTTTTGGACAAAGAGGGAGATTTCGAATATCACGGAATAAAAATCAGGAATTTAGATGCATTCCCGGATCTTGCGAGATACTTTGGCACGAGACTTTCAAATCCGGTGGTTATAGCACCAGACAAGGGATCGGAGAAATACGCAAAAAAAGCAGCCGAGATCCTCAAGTGTGATTTCGATCATTTGAACAAAAGAAGGGTTTCTGGTACAGAGGTTCAAATCGATATCAAGAAACTGGATGTAAAGGGTAAGGATGTTCTGATCCTGGACGATATAATATCTACCGGCGGAACTATACTCGAAGCTGCGAAAATAGTGAGAAAACAGGGAGCTAGGAGTGTTAACGTTGGTTGTGTGCACGGCATTTTTTCTAAGGGCTTGAAAATGTTTGATGGCGTGGTAGACGAACTGGTTTGTACTGACACCATACCAAAGAAGGTAAGTAAGGTAAGTGTTAGTAGATTACTTGCGGATGCTATAAAAAAAGAATGAATTCAAGATAGATCTGATACGAAAAATCTTGATATCTCATATCATCATTTAATCTCTTGGCTAAGAACATACCGGCAGCATAACTGATCAATTTCCTATACTACTTGATTTTGAGATAATATAAGTATCTCACGCCTCACATTTATTTATAAACGCATATTATAATGATACATAATTGATAAAATGTATAATAAAAACAAAAGTTGTGAATTAACTCTTGTTGTTTGAAGATTTAAAATGCCGTATACTATTCCAGCGAACATTAGATATGAAGAGAAACTCGTAGCAGGAATCACCATAAAGCAAGCAGTATACATAGGGATCTGTGGAGGATGTATAATGTTTACATGGTTCCGGTTAGACCTTCCCGATATCATAAAGGGAATGATAGCAACGATCTTCGTGCTAATTGCGGTGGGATTAGTATTTTTCCATATGGACGAGTATGCAAGAGAGTACATCGGTTTTGTCAGATTACGGAAGGCTTCTTGGCTGTCATCTGTTGCCCAGAGTTTTTTTGGCATCAAATCTATCGACATGAATACTGTATTTTTAAAGAATGGTTCAACGCTGGCTGTAATAAGCATTGTACCAATAAATTTTGGTATCTTGGATAAGGAGGATCAAGATGCTGTTATCTATGGTTTTCGGGAATTCCTAAACTCTCTATCATTTTCCATACAGATAGTAATGCGGAGTGTTAACCTTAATCTAAACCCCTATTTAAGACATTTGAGGAGAGAGATCGTTAGAAGGGATGATAAAATTGCGATGAATTATTACGAACAATTCAGCGGGTTTATTACGAAATATTTAAATGAAAACAAGATAAATGATCGTCTGTTTTATATTATCATTCCGGGAAAACCGGGTGGAGGCCTAAAAGATCAACTAAAAAGTATGGATAGCAGAACTAAAATAGTTGTGGACTCTTTGGCTGTATCCGGAGTCGTTGCAAAACGCCTAAACACCCAACAATTGATTAACTTTTACTCATCATATTTTACGGAAGGTTTTGAGGTGTCCGGAGAATATCTATTTCCTGTTACCATGTATAAGAAAATGGGGCGTGGTAGGGGAAGATTTGATAGAAAAAAAGAAACAATAGATCCAAAAGCTTGGTTTGAGGGGACAGGTAAGGAGGCGGCTTAACCCACAACCACATAATTTTGAAGATGAATATACCATTTTTTGGGAAGAAGAAAGGCATAGCAAGGGCGGAAACCCGGGAGGATAAATTCTTGGAGTATTTAATTGCTCCTCCTTCAATAATGGTTGGCAGGAATGAGATAAAAATTGAGAAATATCACCGAATTTTGGCTGCTATTGGATACCCACGACTAGTTGAACCGGGATGGTTGACCAGATTGCTGGAGATGAACGTGGATTTTGATTTATCGATACATATAGCCCCCTACCCCATCGAAACAACGATAGCATTGTTGAGCAATGAATTAAAAAAACAGAAAACAGACATATACGCACTCAAACAAAAGGGCAAGATCATACCTCAAGTGCTAATAAACCAACACCACGACACGCTCAAGTTATTGGAAGAGATCCAGAAGGGGACAGAAAAGATGTTCGACATCGCCATATATGTGGATGTCAAGGAGTATGACAAAAAAAATCTGGATCACGTAAGTGATAGGGTTAAAGCGATCATGAATTCGTTAATGATCGTTCCAAAATTGGCTTCCTTGCAAATGAAGGCAGGGTTACAGTCAGTCTTACCTATTCAAAATGATTCATTGAGACTTGAGAGAAATATCACATCTTCCGCAGCTGCCGCATGTTTTCCATTTGCAACTACGTCTCTACAAGCCTCACTAACGGGGATTATGCTCGGATTCAATCAACTTAATAACATCCCCAT
>DAOVSA010000046.1 GCA_030633635.1 Candidatus Altarchaeota archaeon | reverse complement strand
GGGATAATAGAGGAAGTAAAAGGGGAGTATTATGCGAAACTATTAAATCCTTTCTATATCGCATTAAATTATCTAGAAACTAAAGATATTGAAATTCTCGATCGACTTCATCCAGAGATGCGGGAGATAGTTGAGAAAATTATTGGAAAGGCAGAGAATTCAATTAATTAAATTAATTGTATCGAATGAATCGACAAAACGCTATTTGGGTATTAACTCCTTCACCTTCTTTTTCATCATAGAAGTAAGATCTATATAGTAAACACCATCTTCCCCCTTCACGATTAATGGTTTTCCACTCATAAGTGACGCTACATCCACTTCGAATTTACCCTTGCTGAGTATTCTTACAGTTTCTACATCCAAAGAAATCGGCGCTTCAGATTTTTCCAAAACATGTTCCAATTCTTTTTCTAACCACATTAGCTCCTCTACATCATTGCTTTCCTCCTTCAGTTCCTCACCTTTCCGTAGAAATAAGAAAAGTCGTCCACCACAACTACAACCATTCATTAACTCTGGGTCGTCATCCCCATAGATCGTACCGCATCTTGTGCATTTATTGGGCATTTTTAATTTATTAGAAAAATAGATTATGCGGGAGAGATCCCAATCTATTCATGATATCGGGGTCCCCCCTATTATGTTAGTCTACATTCATCTGCAAGTGCTCTTAAATTCTCTTCTGACCTTGCACCAACCTCTACATTAACATTACCCGCACAGATGAACTCAGGTACCCCTCCTTGGATTATATTTGGTAAGCAGTTACTTACTACGTCCATACCCTCTCCAGTCGTTGTTTCTGCCCAGTAGAAGGTATATCCCTCGTTCTGTAACTTTTCAACGATTGGCTTCATTTGCGCGCAATACCCACAGTTATTTGAATAATAGAATATTATCGTATCCTTTGATATGTTATATCCCTCAAGACACTTCTTTGCCTCCATATTGGCATCCTTCATTTTCATATTCACCATATCACAGCTCTCTTCATTGTTTGTTACTGAACATAACTCGATTTCTAGACTGATTTCATCTCTTATTCCATTGAATTGTATGAAACTTCCGTTGTAAATCAAAATATATCCTGGGGATGGTAATTCTCTGGTAAAACCAACCTCTTTAAAGGGGATATTTAGTTTATCAGCAAGTTCCCGCGCGACTGACGATAGATTATCACAAAGTTCGCAATTTTCAGAGGTTATGTAGATAAACTCATCCACATCCGCAGCTACCCATGTATTACTCGAATTATCCACCACACTTGAATTATCCACCCCTATGGTCGTATTAACATCAATAGGAACATTACCCACGGGTTTATTCTGCTCTTCCAATCCGATAACCTTTTCGTTCAATCCACCTATTTTATAAACGAAATATATGTTGACCGTTATAAGTAAAACGAGCAATAACACAACCAGAATCTCTACTGGGCTCTTATTTCCCATCCCTTTACTCTCTTGCTCCTTATTTGCTCGCTTTTTATTTTTCTCATTAGCCATTCTTTACCCTTCTAATTAATTGATATTTATTTATAAATAGAGGATATGAGTTTCGATGGAAAGTTCCACAATAATGAATTAATCTATGATATCTTCGAACCTTAATGTGGGTGTGTCCTGAATTTGATACCACTCAACTTCTAAATTGATTTCCCTCTGAATTTGCAAATAATATTCTCACACGTTGCAACCAGTTTCCAACCTCGCCAAGTCCTCCACTCTCTTGATGTCTTTTATTCTTGGTGTGGTTCTGTCGCACTCGCAGGGTTCGTCGATGAAGGTCGCGTCGTCTTATATGTTCGGAGTCAGAGCAAATTTAGAAATTCTTCTCTAGTTAACCCCGTGTCCCTGATGATCTTTCTTAGCAGACCTCTACCTACATCCTCTCCTCGATGGAATGGGACCACAGTAGTTCTGCCATCTGGATGTTCCATGAATATATGACTCCCCCGTTGTCTTATCTTCCTAAATCCGATATTCTCCAAAACCTTGATTATTGTCTCGGAGGGCAATGGCTTTAATCTTTTGGTCATTATGCAGGTGTTGGAAGCGATATTTTAAGCCTTTGCAATCCAATAAAATCAGGTATTTTGACGTCTTCTCTGACCTCTAAGTAGAGAGTAATCACTTCTCGCATTCTTTTCATTAGTTCATCTAAGGTTTTCGCCTGTATATGACAACCAGGAAGTTCAACAACCTCACCTACATAGTAGTTATCTTCGTCCTTTTCTATAACTACTGTAAATTCTTTTTCCATTTAATCCACCCGTAGATAATTAGATTCAAAAAAATAAAAACAGTGTAATGATCAGGAATTAAGCACCACATTAAGATGCCATATCAAGAAATTTCTTTCAGAAATTTCTACTGTCCTGTAATTGAAATTACAGTACATCAAGAAAATTTTTCTTTGGAAAACACGAAAAATTCCAAGGAATTTTTGTGCCTAATTAGTGACGAAGTCACTAATTCGGGTTTTTACTGTTCTGTAATTAAAATTACAGAACATCAAGAAAAAATGGATCTAAAACTATTGATTGGGGGGGTTGGAATCAGTGTCCTTCTTATCATCGGATTGTTTATGGAGAATAGCCAGGATAAAGAACAAATCGAAGACGTAATAAATATGAATAAATCAATTGAACCAATAAATGAAAATGAATCCATCTTAAATGAATCAACGACTGAATCGGCCACACTGGAGTTATCGACAGATAAGGAAATCTACCACTCCAACGAACTCATGAACATCACGCTCGTAATTAACAGTTCAAATGATATCGAAGATGTTACGCTCAGGGTTTATGGAATTAACGCCAGATATTACCGGTTAGATGAAACTAGAAGAATAAACATGGAAACAGGTACAAACACTGTAGAATTTACCTATAAAACCCCACGATGTTACGGATGTGCAGGTATTATCCCGGGAACATACCAAATCAATGCAGATCTCACATATAATAATGAAACTATCGCAAACATAACAAAAGACATTAGAATAGAACAATAGATAATAATAGGATATAGATATATAGAACAATGAAATTAGAGAAAAATAAAATGAAAAATCTGAGATTTGTATTATTGTTATTGATCGGGATTGTTTTGATCGGTGAGATTGTTATAGCATCATCGGAGGGAACTGTAGAAATAAATAAAACCGGAAAACTTGTTTTTTTGGTTACAACAAATGATTTTCCAGATGCCGCAGCGGCAAGTGTTGCCGCAGCAAAGTTAGGCGGGGTTATAATAGCAACGGAAAAGGATTCCATCTCAACAGACGTGGAGAATGCAATAAGGGAATATGATCCAGATCAGATTCTGATAATTGGAGGACCACTTGCGATATCTACAAATGTTGAATCTCAGATAAACTCCCTTGGCTATGAGACCGTTAGAATCGCGGGAGAAACGAGATATGAGACGGCATCAGAGATTGCGCGTGCATTCTGGGACGAGTCCGATGAAGTGTTTCTGGTTGGTGCTAGGGGGCGAGCACATGCAGATGCGATGTCTGTGATTCCCCTTGCAGCATTGAAAAATGCACCAATTCTCTATACAGAAACTAAAAATCTCTCAAATGCAACTAAGAGAATAATAGAAGATCTAAAAGTGAAAAACATCGTGATCGTTGGCGGATCTTTGGCAGTATCCGATCATGTTGAAAATGAATTAAAATCAATTGGAAAGAATGTTGATAGGAAACATGGACTTTATGCACATGACACAAGCAGGATAGTGGCGGAAGAGGTTTTAAGTATTCTTAAAGAAAGGGAAATGCCAGTTGATCATGCGATAATAGCGGTCACAAAGGATAACGCGGATTTAGTGGCTGGTAATCTGGCAGTTGAAACTCAATCCCCCGTTTTAATTATCCCAGAAGGAACGAAGGTGCCAGAGACTATAAAGGATTTCATGATAGAGCATGGAATGAACAAAACCACATTAATAGGAAGTAATGAAACTCTTCCAGTAGAAATCGAGGACGAGTTAGAAAGAGCAGATATTCTTGTTGGAAGGATAAAGGGGAGACATAGAGTCGAGATTTCACTTAGAACCCACGAACAAGTGAAAGTGATGAGAAGAGCGATTGAGAAAGCGATTGAGCGGGCAAACCAGAAGTTTGGTGATTTGGATGAGAGTTTTGATGAAATACATGAGGGTGCGGATGAAATCTCGGAAAAAGATGTCAGGATTGAAATCATAAATGAAATGAAAGAAAGTTCAAGAGAACTGTTTGATAGTGGTAAAATCCCTGAGGATATTTACGATCTTGAAAAAGAGAATTTGGATGAACAGGAAAGTGAACTTGAAGATGAGAGGTATTTTGCCAAAAAAGAAGTTGAAGATGAGAGGGATGAGATTATGGAGAGCGTGAACGATCTTACAGATGATGAAATAGATGAAATTTTAGATTATGTAAAATCAGAACTAAATATTTCGGATGTCGTACTGCCCAAAGGTATAGTGAGACGACTTTGTATGGGCAAAGAGTTACCCCCTGGGATCGAAAATGTTATAGACAGGAGCATAGGATTTAGTAAACACTATCGAGAAAGAACGGAGAACTACGAATCCCTGAAAGGGAATATAACGAAAGAAATCGAGGATGAGGTGGAAAAGTATAAAAAAGAAGAATTATCACCAGAGAGGTATAGGGAGCAATGCCTGGCAAGATATAATATATCACTAAGTACCACGATATTTTACTACTCCACCGGGTCTCGAATCTCTCAAAAAATGTCATCATCAGTAAAAATGCTTCAAGGCGTGGGTGGATATGAGGTCTACTGGATCGACGTCAGCGATAAAAACGCCTCAAAAGTAGTAGAGGAGTGTCTTAGTGATTTAATTGATATTGGGGGGCGCACGCCACAATTTACATGCCCTGCAAATGAAGAAATGCATACCGGCGAATTCACTGAAATGGGGCTTAGACGCTTCATAGGTAACTGCCATGCATACAGGGAAAAAAATTGATCACATTCCCCATTGTTCTGCATGCGGGACTTGAAAATTCTATTTACAACGATGAATTATTATCAACATCACAGAGGATTAAAATATAACGATAACTAATCCAGTTTTTCCCTCAATAGCTTTATCACAACCCCGGGGTCTGCCCTTCCCCGCATCTTTTTCATGACCTGCCCCATCAGGAAATTTAAAGCGCCAGAGTTACCGAGTTTATAGTCGTTAACAGCCCTTGGATTCTCATCAATTGTGCTACCAACAACAACACCCAATTCATCAACTTTGGTTATTCTGGCTAGGTGTTCATCTGTGACGATCTTTTTTGGACTTTCACCAGAGTCTATGATCCTCTCAAGCAGCTTTTTACCAACATTTTCGGTAATTATGTTGTTCTGGATTAGTTCCAATAACTCAACAACGATCTTTGAATCCAACCTGGATTCCCGGATAGATATGCCCCTATAGTTTAATTGCCCTAAAATCCCCTCACAGATCCAGTTGGCAGCGAATTTTGGATCCATCTCCGCTGCTATCCTCTCAAACATATCTGCAAGTTTTTT
>DAOVSA010000112.1 GCA_030633635.1 Candidatus Altarchaeota archaeon | reverse complement strand
AAATGATCGGCGTCAATATGTATTATCCTGAAATGGAGGTAACGCTGACCCAGTATCCCTTTCCTGGCTCCATTTCTGTGAATGTATTCAAGAAGAACACTGGAGCAGTAGAATTGTATACCTCCCATGACCCGCCACCCGTATTATAGTTCAAAACAACTATCGGCCCACAACTGGATAATACATCCGAGATGTTCTTTGGTGTTAGATAGTTACATCCAATCAGATTCCATCCCGGCTGAAGATCTATATCTGGCGAAACCGGAGGTGTGCCTGTAATGGTTAGCGTCTGATCACTCTCCGAATATAACCAGTACCCCTTTCCAGCTACCATTTCTGTGAGGGTTGCAGTTTCAGACGGTTTTGTGTCATAGATGTACCATCCATCAGTTGTTGTGTTGTAGGTGGTGACAATTACTCTTCCGGTTAAATCACATAAGACAGCTTTAATACTTGTATTTTCAGGCTGGAGAGGCGTACTTATCAGATTCCAACCGGAAATTAGCGGTATATTATATGTTCTTATGGATGACCAATTACCCTGATCGACATAGGGTCCGTAATCTACCACGTAATCACTCACATGGCCGTCATTCACCTTGCTATATGGATACTGCGAACCAGAATCGTAGATGCCGTCTCCGTCGGTATCTGTCAAATTTAAGTTATCGGTTACTATATCACTCCAGTAGTTTCCCTCACCTAATGAGTTATTGAAGTAATTCCCAGGTATGTTTGAATATACCTGTAAGTTAATATTGTTTATGAAATTGTTGTGATATATAAGATTGCAGGGGGACGAGAAAAGGTAGATTCCATTCCAATTATTCAAGTTGAGATTATTGTTCGTAATAGTGTTGCTGGAGGACCAGTAAATGTGGATTCCATCCCCATTATTGTTGAGATTATTGTTCGTAATAGTGTTGCTGGAGGAATCCCAGCAAATGTAGATTCCATACCTATTATTGTTGAGATTATTGTTCGTAATAGTGTTGCTGGAGGAATCCCAGCCAAGGTAGATTCCATACCAAGTGTTCGAGTTGGCGTTATTGTTGATGATGGTGTTGTTGGAAGAATAGTAGAGCTCGATTCCGGCCCGCTTGTTTGAGTTGATGTTATTATTGATGATGGTGTTGTTGGAAGAAGACTCAAGGTAGATTCCCATCAAGCTATTCGAACTGGCGTTATTGTTCGTAATAGTGTTGCTGGAAGAATTTTCGAGGAGGATTCCATTATAGTTGTTCAAGATGTCGTTGTTAGAAATAGTACAATAATCTGCATTTTTAAGATATATTCCCGCATTGGAATCTCCAGTTGCCCCTGTAATCGTGAACCCCGTTATGTTCACGCTACTAATGTCTACTTCAAAGATATAATCATTTGAATTTGCCGCCTGAACAATCGTTGAAGCTGAACCGTTTTCTGATCGAATCGTCAGTGTTTTGTAGACATATACATTCTCGGTGTAAGTTCCATCCCCCACAAGTATTATGTCACCGGGGTCTGCAGCATTTACCGCATCCTGTATTTTCGTGTAGTCGCAACCACTCGAACATACCGTCCATTCTGCCGCAGAGACTGAAGGTACGAAAAAAACGATAAATACGGCTAAAACCAATGATATTTTTTTCCAATTCATTTTTATCTCATTGTGTATTGTATAATGAAAAACCAAGGAATTATGAGATTATACGCCCGCGGATATGAATTCAACATTTTGTGGGATTCAATATCTATCCTAACTTTGTTGATAAAACATTGGTCGGAGCAGAATAAAAATAAAAAATCCAGTTTTATTCTATTTCTTTCTAATTTATCATTATGATGAATATGGAACTTATGGAACTGAGAGGTAATGTACACAAATTCGGAGATGACATAAACACGGATTTAATAATCTCTGGAAAGTACAAGTTCAACACCCTTGACATGAGAGAACTCTCAAAACACGTCATGGAGGATCTAGACCCGGAATTTCATAGAAAAATCTCAGAGGGGGATTTCATTGTTGCTGGAAGGAATTTTGGGTGTGGCTCAAGCAGAGAGCAGGCGCCTTTAGCGATAAAATTCGCGAAAATTTCCGCCGTGATTGCAAAATCCTTTGCACGGATCTTTTATCGGAATTCTATCAACATAGGACTTCCGGTAATTGTTTGTGAGGATGCGGATCAAATTTCTGCTGGAGATGAGGTCAGTGTAGATTTAGATAGAGGAAAGATCATCGATCATACGAAGGAAATAGAATTAAATACAACGCCCATGCCAGGATTCGTGCTTGAGATACTGAGCGATGGCGGGCTGGTCGAATATCTCAATAAGGGTAAAAGATTCGAGTAAGTAAAAGGTCATAATTTATATTCCCGGTAAAAAGATGAAATCGAATTTTCTGTTAGAAATCAAAAGACAAAGTGTTCATTTGGTGCTAGGAGTGATAATTACTGTCAGTATTTACTATCTTAAACCCCACGTTGGGAATCTGATACTGGCCCCTTTAATCATAGCTATCGGCATAATGATATATTTATCGAGATTTAAGCCAAATCACGGTGTTTTGGATTATATATTATCAGAACTCGAGAGATGGGAGAATATAGAGACAGTGCCATTTAAAGGTGCGATCTGGTTTGGTATCGGTATATTCTTCCCCATCCTATTCGTACCTTTAAATGTTGCGTGCTCAATACTAATGATTTTCACCCTTGGAGACTCAATGGCTACCCTGATCGGCAAATCGTATGGAAAACACAGGATAGGGAATAAAAGCGTGGAAGGTTCTATGGCATTTATGCTCTTTGGGTTCCTGGGGGCTTTAATATTTTTATTTGCAGACCCCCTGCTTGCATTGGAATTAACTATATGTGGTGTACTACTGGAACTTTCCACGTTAGTGGATGATAATTTTCTCATTCCGTTCGGACTAACGATATTCTATACCCTGATTCAGATGATATAAGGTAAAGAATTTAAATCAACTAAATCAGGCTGGAAATTGCGAGTGAAACTACCTTTGTCATGCCTTCAATATCCCACCTGGAGGTATTTAAAATGATATCGTACTTTTCTAAGCCATTTAGATCGATATTATAGAGCTTCTTGTATCTTTTTTGTTCACTTTTCTCTCTCAAAACAATTTCATTCAATGCTTCGTCAGAACTACAACCATCTCTTTTTGCCAATCTCTGTGCCCTGACATCTAAGGGAGAAATTAACCAGATTTTTAGGTTGGAATCTAAAAAATGGGACGAAAGTCTTCCGTCAACCACACAATTTCCTTTTGCAAGTTCTTT
>DAOVSA010000082.1 GCA_030633635.1 Candidatus Altarchaeota archaeon | reverse complement strand
TTCTCTTTAATAATTCGATCGTTTCCTTTTGCATCAGTGGTTCTCCCCCTGTAACACAAACCGCATTTATGAGAAAATTTTCCTTAAGTGAAGTGATTATCTCATCAATCTCGGTTGGTTTACAATTTCCCTCGTTAAATACAAGTTCCGCATTCTGGCACCAGGGACATCTGTACGGACAACCACACAGATACACGACTGCACTCAATTTTTCCGGGTAGTCTATTGTGGAATGGTCAACTATTCCTGCAAAACTTATCTTTGTCATTTTTAATTTTAAAGGATCTTAATTTTATAATATCTCAAGTACCTTTAACCAGATTTTCTTAACCTCTTCACCTACCTGACTGGATGAAAATTCTATCACCGTCTTTAATTCGATCATTGCCTTTGTAGCGCTTGAATCGTAGGGAATTTTTCCGATAAGATTGATTTCATTTTCATTGCAGAAATTTTCGATCTCACTTGTTTTCTTTTCGTTGATGTCGAACTTATTGACACAGACCACTGTTTTTATTCCAAAATGTTTTGTTACACCAAGAATTCTCTCCAAATCGTGAATCCCGGAAACGGTTGGTTCGGTAACTATCACCGCAAGGTCGACCCCGGAAAGCGATGCGATCACCGGGCATCCGATTCCCGGTGAGCCATCAATGAGAACCAAACCCTTGTTCTTGCTCTCTGCCAGTTCTTTCGCTTTTCTTTTTACCTCGGTAACGAGTTTACCTGAAGCTTCCTCTCCAATATTCAACTGGGCATGAATGAAGGGTCCAAATCTCGTTTTTGAGATATAGATTTTCCCGGCTTCCCTATCGATCATCTCTATGGCATTCGCGGGGCATACAAAGGCACATGCTGCACAGCCCTCGCACTTAAGTTCATTTATCTTGAAATTCTCATCAATCGCATTGAATCTACATACTTCCCTGCATTTCCCACATTCTATGCATTTGGATTCATCCTTTACCGGAATCTTGAGGGCATAGAATGGGATTTCTTCCAGAATCTCCGGTTTAAGGATTATATGCAGATCCGGAGCGTCAACGTCACAATCTGCCATGATTGCATTCTGTGCAAGTGAGGCAAAACCTGCAACCAGTGTTGTTTTCCCGGTACCGCCTTTGCCGCTTATTACCAGTATCTGTTTCATTTTCTTATCTTTCCCTTAAGCCATCCAATCTTTACATTTTCTCTTTGATCGAATTCGGGGACATATGGCTTAATATCCAATAATGGGGTTTTATCTATCACATCGATTCCTCCAATCTTCAGAATATTGCCCTTCCTCTCTATAAGCTTTACAATGGAAAGTCCGATGGGGTTCGGTCTTAACGGAGCCCTGGTTGCAAAAACGCCCCTCAAATTCTCATCAAGATATGGTTTTACATGGAGATTGTAACCCTTAGATTTATGAAATAGATACATGATTATGATGTGAGAGAATCCCTCTATATCCTTCAAACCGGGCTCGTACTCCTTGAAGACCTCGATCTCTCCTATCTCTCCCGAGAAAGATGGTTGAATTGGTATTCCTTTCCCGTTTTTATAAGGTGAGTGTATTGTCCCTATCGGTTTTAGTTTCATGTTCATTTTTCAGTTTTTATCATCTCTGTTATTTCCTCAAAAACCTCCCTGAATCGTTCTCTCCATTCCGGCATTTCCTTAACGAATGGAATACCCTCTGAGTAGAGTTCTGCAATTTTCTTGTCGTGGGGAATTTTGAGCAGGAGTGAAATCCCCTCCTCTTTACAGAAATTCTCGGTATCCTGAGTTCCGATTCCGTCTCTATTTATGATGACTCCAAATTTAACACCCAACTGTCTGCATAACTCCACGGCAATCTTCAGGTCGTAAAGCCCGAATGGAGTGGGCTCTGTAACAAGTAAACAGTAATCAACTCCGGAAATTGCTTCAATTACTGGACATGCGGCACCCGGTGGAACATCCAGAATCACGGTCTTTTCCTTATTTATCTTTTCCTTTAGTCTTTTGATCAGGGGTGTCGACATAGCCTCTCCGATATTCAACACGCCCCGAAGGAATTCAATCCTGCCTTCACCTTTTTCAATAATTCCAATAACCCTGTCTTTTTCGGTTATCGCCCCTTGGGGGCACGCCACTTGGCAGAGCCCGCAGCCATGGCACAGTTCCTTAAATACCATTACCTGATCCGGCAAAACTGCAAGTGCATTGTACTGGCACAATTTTGAGCATTTCCCGCAGTGAATACATTTTTCTTCATCTATTACGGGAACCGGAATGGGAACATCCTCCACTTTCTTGAGTTCGAGGTTCAGGAATAGATTGGAATTCGGCTCCTCGACGTCGCAGTCGATAAGCTGGATGTGTGGCGGAACTCCACTACGATATGTGTCAGACCGCAGATCTGCCATAATCTCCAGAGACAATGCCAAATTTACGGCCACAGTAGTCTTTCCTGTACCACCCTTTCCGCTCGCGATCGCTATAATCATTTTGCTCATATGGGCATATCATTAGGATTTTGAGAATAAAAAATAAGAAAGATTTAAATAGATATGATTGTATTATATCTCATGCCAGACACCATAATCATAAACATCGACAAAAACAATATTTCTCAATACCCACCTGTCTGCTTTTTAAATCCGAAAAATGAAGGCTATCTGATAAAGCTTGAGTGGTTAAAAAAGCGTTTTTTGGAAGGTCTGAAAATCAAGCAATTATATCTGAAAGGGGAAAGCAAATGCGTTGGTTTTATTGAATATGTACCGGGAGAGCAAGCCTTTCGAGCTGTTGATGCTAAGGGGTATATGTTCATACACTGTATATGGATTACTCCAAACAAGAACAAAGGAAAAGGATATGGTTCACTTCTGGTTAAAGAATGCGTTAAGGATGCAGAAAAAGAAGGGAAGTATGGTGTCTGCGTGGTTACAAGTGAGGGCTCGTTTATGGCAGGCAAAAATCTTTTTCTTAAGAATGGATTTAATTCTGTGGCTTGCGCCAAGCCTTCATTTGAATTGATGGTTAAAACATTAGAGCAAGAAACATTAAAGAAAGGACCCTTGCCAAGATTCAGAGACATGGAAAAGCAACTGAGCAAATATAAAGGATTGAATATTATCTATTCAAATCAATGTCCATGGGTTGCCAGATTCATTAATGAGCTGGGCGAAATTGTAAAGAAAAAAGATTTGAAATTAAAAGTAACTGAATTAGAAAACGCAAAAGCTGCACAAGACGCCCCCTCAATATACGCTACATTCAACTTAGTATATGACGGAAAACTCCTTGCAGACCATTATATCTCCAACACAAGATTTTTGAATATTATCAATAAAGAGATAAAATAATAGATTAATCAAGTTAAATAAAAGTTCGTTTTAACATCCATATATGTGATTTAACGAAGTCGTTCCAAAGAAACGATTTGGAGCAACTTGCCGAAGGCAATAAAGCCCGTTAAATCGCTGTTATATGATCGAACCCGAAGGGTGAGGCAAGGAGCGAAGCGATGCAGAGTCGGGCGAAGCAGTGGTGCTATTTATTTCTTCCATCCTTTTACTTTGAGAAATATTAATACACATGACAAAAAATACCACCAGATAAGTGTTGATATAATGGCTAATTTCATAATAACTGAGGAGGTTAAGTCATCAACAAAATTTAATGGCAGAAAAATAATGGGATAAAGATAATTCGACAGTGAATAAATAACATTGGCTATTGTGCTGCCACCCATTCCAAGAACTTCATCAAATATAAGCCCTGAAAAAAGTGTTAAAATTCCTATAAAGGGAAATATTAAAGTTAGAATCACTTTTTCCTTAGTTATTTTGAAAAAATTTATGATTGAAGTTTGGTAGTGTAACATTTTTTGCTGAAACTAATGATTTTTTCTTTGCTTTTAGAATCTTATCCTTATCATAATACCTTTCTGCGG
>DAOVSA010000107.1 GCA_030633635.1 Candidatus Altarchaeota archaeon | reverse complement strand
TTAGTGTTACCGAGCCACCGTAGATTATGGCATCATTGGAGACAAACATCACATCTTCAGAAAGTTTGGGTATAGGTGCTGTGCCCTCACACGAAACAACCCTTTTTATGTCGTATCCAAGGTTATAAAGTCTGAATAATGCAGTTTCAACGACCCTGGAGATGACGTTTATCAGCCCAATTCTGGAGTCTCCTCTAAACGCGGCGATTATGAGCTCTTTTGATTTGGTTTTCTCTAGAATTTCCAGACAGGTTTTCTTATCTGGAAGGACATCGGTTTCGAGCACTAATGCAGCCCTGTCCGAGTGTTCATGATAACCTATCCGGTCGATTACATCTTTCGGTTTTTGTGCGAGTATTCTTGCGGGCCCTGAACCAAGCTTGTTTTTGCCATCAATTCGAATGGACCAGCCAGCCAGTTGGCAACTCATGGTTGCAATGGCTGGGTGTTTGTTGATTTTTACATTAATCTGATTCCTATCGATTTTTACTTCCCCTGAGCCCCCCATACTTGCTTCTGCAACCCGTATACCAAGTTGATCAATTTGCCTGTTAATCTCTGAAGTGATACCAAGATCAAGAACTATTACTTCTTTGCCAGAAATATCAAATCTTATTGATTCAATTCCCTCGTAATCTTTGATGTCTTCTAAAATCCTGTATGCGGTTGTATTAAGATTCATCTTCAATATCTTCTAATCCATGTTTTTCGGAAATATTTCCAAAATAGATATCGAAAGTGTAGAGTTCCGACGGGGGCCATCTAAACCAATGATACTTTATGAATAGATAGGTGCATAGGTTTTTAAATGGCAGATATTCATCAATCAAATGATAGATTATAACAATTTGGTGTTAAGCCACTTATAAACCACAAAAAGAGACTTCAAACCATCACATCCGGCTTCAAAGAAATTCAAATGCTGGTTTAAAGAAATCTCCAGCCATTTTTATGCCAAGCGATTTAATTATTTATCGGGGATTGAGTGTTAAATTATGATGCGAATAAAGAAAAACACGTTGGAATTTATCCTCGGAGTTTCAAGAAAAATCTATCCCAATGAATTTGCTGGTCTTTTAAGGGGAAATCCCGATTTAATCACAGAGGTGCTGGTCATTCCGGCATCTACTTGGGGTAAAGGTTTTGCAATAACCAGATTTGATATGATCCCAATAGATCATTCCATCATCGGCAGTGTTCACAGTCATCCAAATAATTTTAAACCATCTGACACGGATTTAAGATATTTTAAACGGATCGGTTTCGCCCATTTGATCGTTAAATTTCCATACCAAAGCATAGATGATATTGCCGCGTATGATAGATACGGCGAAAAAATCGAGTTAGAGGTGACTAATTAAAAAATAGATAAAATGGGAACCAGAACAGGCGTTGTAAATCTTCCATTGCACGGGGGGAAAGCCCCAAGATGGCTTTTTAACAGGATGGTTAACCTGGCTGGGGAGATTACCGAGGTTTTGATCTATGAATATGGTCAGGATGAATTTTTGAGAAGAATATCGGATCCTTATTGGTTTCAGGCATTTGGATGCGTACTTGGATTCGACTGGCATAGCTCCGGTGTTACTACCACTGCTTGTGGTGCCTTAAAGGTGGCGATTGATCCCGAAAAACATGGTATTAAGATCGCGGGGGGTAAGGGTAAAACCTCAAGAAAAACACTCGATGAGATCGAGGAGACTTCTTCTATATTCTCCTTATCCACGCAAAAGACCGATGAGTTGATATATTCAAGCAGGATGTCTGCAAAGGTTGATAATACCTGCGTCCAGGATGGTTATCAGTTATACCATCACTGTTTCATCTTCACGGAGGATGGAAAGTGGGCGGTGGTTCAGCAGGGAATGAACGCTGGCAAAACTCGCAACTCAGATGAAAGACAAGACATTTCATTTGGGAGTAGTCACTATGCGCGAAGATATCACTGGCTGTCTGATCAGGTAAAAAACCTCGTGGAAGAACCACATACCGGCATCTGTTGCGATCGAAAAGAGAAAGAAACCCTGGATATGACGGCTAAAGAGAGCGAAGAGGCTAGAAAAATTAGCGTCGATTTAGTCAAAGATAATCCACTGCATTTGGAGAAATACTTCAAACCAACTGAGCAGAGAAAACTGATGGATTTTAAACCAGAGTTTACGATGCCTGAGCATCATCCGGTACTGGATATAGACATAGGCAAAGCTGG
Organism: Candidatus Altarchaeota archaeon; assembly: GCA_030633635.1. Classification (GTDB taxonomy): domain Archaea; phylum Altiarchaeota; class Altiarchaeia; order IMC4; family DAOVSA01; genus DAOVSA01. The sequence continues at coordinate 1,183 of DAOVSA010000107.1, read as the reverse complement.
AATGAAGGTATTACAGAGAGCGTATGAGATACAACCGCAAAACTATGAAGAACTAATCTCCTTGAGAGGAATGGGTCCAAAAAAGATTAGGGCATTGACCCTTATATCCGATCTGGTTTATGGGACCAAATCAAGCTGGGAAGATCCTGTGAAGTATAGTTTTACCCATGGGGGCAAAGACGGATATCCATATCCAGTCAACAGGAAAGTTTACGATCATTCGATCCATGTATTAAAAGATGCAGTTGAACAGGCCAAGTTGAATGATAAGGATAGATACTACGCTATCAAGAGACTCAAGGACTTTATTGTATGATATAAACAATATTTGTGAGATATATTATGTGTGGGTAGAAGACAAAATGGACATGCTTTTAATGATAGAAAATTTATCCGGTGTCGGGGGATATCTTGCGTTATTCATGTCGGTATTTATATGCACAGCAACGGTTTTCTTTGTAATGCCAGACACAGTGATCATCTTTACCGCGGGTCATGTCGGGGATCCACTACTCGTTGGTTTGGTAGCAGGGATTGCTTCAACAATAGGGGAATTAACCACATATTTCATTGGGAAGGGTGGAGAATACGTGATGAAAAAACACAGTAAGGAGGGAGAGAGATATGATCATGCACAGAAACTCCTCCTTAAACATGGATTTTGGGCCATTCCTATCTTCTCACTCACGCCACTCCCGATGGATGTAATAGGATTAGCTGCAGGGGTTGTGAGGTATGACTTGAAAAAATTCCTGCTCGGGGTTTTGATAGGTAAAGTTCCAAGGTGTTTGATATTATCATATTCTGGGTACCTCGGATTACAGGTGGTTATCTCATCTTTTGGGTTCTGAGTATGGGGATTATATGTCAGATTTAGTGAGATGTGAGCGGATAGCGGTACGATCGGAATGATCACGTTCACATACTCTGGTTCAGTCATCTTCCCAGATCCAAGAGTAACTATACCTTCTCTCCGGTAACCAGTTGATTTAATCCGAATGAGAATCGTTCGTAGTGTGTATTATCAAAACCGATATCTTTTAATATTTTTTTTAGTGATTCTTCATTAAAATACTGTCTATGCTCAAAGATCTCATCATCTGTTAGTTTAATCCTTGCCGCAAACCTTCCTACTCTGTCTATTTTTTTATCAGGAGTAGTTATCACTACCCTCCCATTTGGT
>DAOVSA010000109.1 GCA_030633635.1 Candidatus Altarchaeota archaeon | reverse complement strand
TGAGCTACCTCGGCATCAGAATGGGTTATTGATTTATAAAATTTATTAAACTTGTATCAGAGTTTCCTCGGCAATAATAATGGTAATAATTAGTTTTATGATTATTTATGGGATTATAAGATTGATAATCATTTGAATTATCTCTACCTTTTCTCTTTATCTTTTTATCTGTTATCTCTACCTGTTTAATCTCTACTTAATCTAATTTCTACTTTTTTAGCATGAACTCGATGATTCTTGCGTAAGCTGGTCTTGTTACAAGTACCCCGACCATAACACCTATTATCGTGAATAATGCGAAACCTTTCAGCATACCTGCACCAATACTCATCAGGGGAAGCATTGCGGCGATAGTAGTTGCTGCTGCGGTAAATATTATAAAAAATGCCCGGTTTATCTGCTCGGTTACCGAGACGATCTCTTTTTTCCTTCCCTTTTTTAGTGTTTCATCCGTTATAACGATCTGGTGGTCCACACCAGTACCGATAGCTGTGATAATTCCTGCTATTGCTGGCAAATCTATGTCCTGACGCAACAGGGATCCAATTCCAAGTATTATAAGGATTTCACTCATACCAGTCATTAATAATGGCATAACGATGAAGAGTTTCTTATACCTCAAAAACACAACTAAAGCAACCACGATGATGGCAAATATCCCGGCAATTGTGGCATCAAATAAAAATCTCTCTCCTAGAGTGGCAGGTACGATTGTTTCCCCGGAGATTTCTGCTTCTACCGGTAGATTACCGGAGGTGAGTAATACCTTGATATCTCTTATCTCATTTTCAGCTTCTTGAAGTGTTGATGCCCCACCCGTTATTTGTGCATCGTACTGACATTCTCCCATAGGATCAAACTGCAGGGTCGGGGAGTTTTTCAATCCGGTCAGTTCCCTGATCCAGTCCCCGTAAGATTTGTCCTCCTTTGACATTCGCTGGGTTGTATAATTGATATCCTCTAGCATACTTCTGATCTCATCAGGGATTTCTCTTTCATCTCCCGCAAGTATTACCCTGTTATACCCACGTGTTCTATAAGTTTCGAGTTTTTCAAGGGTTTCGTTCATATCGCCCAGAGCAATTACAGGGATCAAGGATCTATTTTCGATTATTTCAATGCCGGCATCTCCACTAAATAGAGCATAGTCTGGAGTGCCCTTGTTTTTCACGGTCAGGTTCTTAAGTAATTGATATGTGCCATCGGGCATTAAAATCGTTGTATTTTGCGGACGATCGATGAACATATCAACCGGGCGCCCTTTCTTTCCGGTTGCAACCTCCCCGAATCTACAGGCAGCATCTTTATCGTATCTGACACGCACAATCCAATCATATCCACCACTTACCTTATAAATTCCACTTCCGCTTGGCGTTAGATCAATATTTATCTCACCGCCACTCGCTACGAGCTTTCCATCGATCATCTGCTCGAATCGTGCCTGTTGTTTTATTATATTTTTAATAATCTCCAGTTCCTCTGCTGTTGCGTTTGGAACTTTAATCAGGATATATTGGTCCCCATAAGGATTAACTGGGATATCTTTTAATCCCATGGAATTCAGTCGGTTCTCCAGGATCTTTTTTTCAACCGCCATAACCTCAGGCGAAACCGGCGTTTCTAACTGCAGGTGTATCCCAACTCCACCAGCAAAATCCAGACCATAACTCAAACCATTGATGAAAACTATTGCTAATGATGCCGTTATACATACGATCAACACAATTATCCTCCAGTTTTTAAGTAATTCCTTCATTTTAACTATTTTCTAAATTTAACTATTTTCTAAATATTGAAAATTTGAATTTTTTACGCTTTTTTCGTTTTCTTGGTTTTTCCAGGTACCATTTTAATATCCCGGTGTTCATAAACCATGTGGTTATTAAATCAGCGGCTAAACCCAGCAACAGAACGGATGCAACTACTTTTAGTGGGAGTATCTGGAAAATACTCGATACGATAAAAAGCGTGGACAATGCAACCAAAGTTGTCATAGTCATAGTCAAACCAGTCTTCATGGCATCATCCATCCGCTCATTGACCGTTCCAACCTTTCTTTTTAGTGTCCTGCTGGTTAAAAGTATATCTGAATCAACAGAATATCCGATAAGCATGAGTAATGCCGCAAGAGATGCCGGCTCAAGCTTGATTCCTAGAAGAGACATTCCTTCTACTGCAAGCAGTATATCAAACCCTGCGGCAAGCAGTATCGCAAGCGAGGGTATGGGATCCCTGAACGCAAAAAATACGACCCATGCCATTAAAATAACGGCAACCACTATTGCTTTCATACCCTGGATTTTAAAGTCTTCACCCATTGTTGGTTCCACCCTAGTGAAAAGCAATGTCCTCACCTCTGGATGTTCAAGCACGACATCCGCATCTAGATAATAGTCCAATGCCCTCTTTAAGACATCCTCGTCTAAATCGGTAACCTTAATTATCAATGTTTTATCCTCAAATGAGATATTATTGACCACCCCGATATCTTTCCTATTCATTATCTTCTGGGTTAAATTCTTTTTTTCATCGGCAGACAACTCCCCGGGCAATTGTACCCTTACAACATCGGATTCCATTAATTCACCGACATGTTCCTCAAGAATTGGGGTTATTTCTTCTTTGGCAATAGCAGTCGTAGTTTCTATGATCAAAATGTCGTTTCCCTGCAATATTTTAAGATCTTCCAGATTGAGTGGCGCTAAATCCCTCTCCAATGCTTCTTGATCAATTTTATGAGTTATTGGTACTTCTATCCAGGTTCCACCTCGAAAATCGATACCAAATGCGATGGGCCGCATAAACATCACCGGAAGCAGTAACAGTGCAATGAGCAGTGGAATAACTATCAGAGTCCTATAGGGTACCTTGCCCGTCAGCGTCGTATATAAATTATCGAACATGTCATACCTCCAAATTTTCAATACCTTCGATTATCGGGTAATTATATTATCATTTATAGCAAAAATAGCAAAAAGAGAGTAGAGTTGATAGTGCCGTTGCATTGCTGATACCACACACTAATTCATTTAGGATTATTGATAAACTCACACATCGCTTTGAACATATTTAAACCATCAACTCCACCCAAAATCGACTCAGATGCCCTCTCGGGGTGCGGCATCAGGCCAAGAATATTTCCTTCCTCATTGGAAATACCTGCAATGTGCTCAAAAGATCCATTTGGATTGGAATCTGCAGACATTTCACCCAGCTCATCACAATACCTGAGTATGACCTGATCATTGCGGTTCAATTTTTTTAAGGTTTTTTCGTCTGCCACGTATCTTCCACCAAAATGTGCTATTGGCATTTTGATGAGTGTGTTTTTCCTGTAAAAT
>DAOVSA010000048.1 GCA_030633635.1 Candidatus Altarchaeota archaeon | reverse complement strand
GATCTTATACTCGTCTCCACCCCCTACATTGGGTGATGCACAGTTTTTGGCATTTATCTGAAACTTACCACCCGCCGGGATGATGCTTGTTGGTATAAAACATGTGCAAGACGTATTTCCATTGACAATATTGCACCCGGTTATGTTTATCGAGGTATTCATATCATTCCTGAAATTTCCATTAAAATTCCCGTCTGTTGTCAGTTTCCAGTCAATTGCTGTCATCTCAGAGAATCCAATGGAACTTTGGATTGCTGGCGGCGAAGATCTGGCAAATATGGCCATCATAATGCCACCGATCAATAACCCAACTGCAATACCCACAAATATGTGCCACGACTTTTGCCCGTTTTTTTCTTTCTTTTGATTATCATCCATAAGATACAGATGGATTAAAAAATAAAAAATAGATACAAATACAAAAGCCATTATTAATTGAAACCAAATTATTAACATGTACGTAAATCACCCATTGGTAAAGCCAAACACGATAAAACTTAGGAGATATCAGGAATCTGCCGTAGCGAGAGCGATCGATGCCAACACTCTTGTGGTTTTACCAACCGGCCTGGGAAAGACGATGATCGCTGCGATGGTAGCTGCTTACAGACTTCATAAATTTTCGGATTCAAAGGTTCTGTTTCTTGCACCAACAAGGCCCCTTGCGGTTCAGCATCAAAAAACATTCGAAGATATATTAACCATAACTGAAACGGTAACACTCACAGGAAAGGATGCGATAAAAAAGAGATCCGAGTTGTGGAAAGCAAATAAAATAATCTTTGCAACCCCGCAAACCATCGAAAACGACATAACCCGTGGTTTGGATCTGGGAGATGTCTCTTTGATCATATTTGACGAGGCTCACAGAGCGGTTGGGGATTACTCTTATGTTTACATAGCGGAAGAATACATGAAGAAAGCGAAAGATCCATTAATTCTCGGCTTAACCGCATCTCCCGGCAGCGATACCGAAAAGGTAAAAGTTATCTGTCAAAATCTGCTGATCGAGCGTATTGAGGCGAAAACGGAGCATGATGCGGATGTGAAACCGCACATACAGATGGTCAAGACCAGATGGGTAAAAGTTGACCTTCCAACTGAGTTTATAAGGGTAAAAAATCTTTTGGAGGATGTTTTAAGGGATGATCTAAAGGAATTAAAGAAATGGGAATATCTGAAAAGCGCAAATTTAAGTGCGATAAACAAGAGAAAACTCCTGAAAATCCAGTCAGAAATAAGAAAAGAAATCGTATCCGGTGTGGATTCTTTTATCCCGGCATCTCTTGTTGCATCTGCAATTAAACTATCTTATGCCCTGGAATTGCTTGAAACCCAGGGAATATCCCCCTTGGATAATTACCTCAAACGGTTAAAACTACAAAAATCGAAGGCAGTTAAGAACCTGATGCGGGATGAACGTATGCATACAATCATCAGTATGGTTCACGACATGAATAAATTGAATATAGACCATCCAAAGATTGGGGAACTGGTAAAGATCGTAAAAAAACACGAAAAAGACAAGATAATAATTTTTACCCAGTACCGGGACTCTGTAGATAAAATAATCGAAAAATTAAACGAAAATGATATATTGGCACACGAATTCGTAGGTCAGGCAAGAAAAGGCGAGAAAAAGGGGATGACACAGATTCAGCAGACCCAGATCTTAAATAACTTTCGTGAGGGAAAATATACAGCGTTAGTTTGTACATCGGTTGCAGAAGAAGGCCTGGACATCCCACAGGTCGATCTTGTAGTTTTTTATGAGCCAATTCCATCCGAGATAAGGTCCATTCAAAGAAGGGGACGAACCGGAAGAACTGACGCCGGGGAAGTAATCGTTTTGATGACTAAAAAAACGAGAGATGAGGGATATTACTGGGCAAGTGTTCATAAAGAGCGGAAGATGCAGAATCTGGTAAGAGAGATGAGGGATAATTTCGAAGATAAAGGACAACAAACCCTAGTGAAATACGACAGTCTCGAGAAGAACAATGGGGGGGGAAAGGAAAGAGGAGAAGAGAGGAAGATAAAGATCTACGTAGATGCAAGAGAAAAAAGCTCAGAGGTTTTCAAAGTACTCCGTGAAAAAGCCGAAGTGGAAATAAAAACACTTGTGGTTGGGGATTACATTTTAAGTGATAGAGTGGGTGTGGAAAGAAAGACTGCAAAAGATTTCCTGCAGTCGATAATAGATAAGAGACTTCTAACCCAGGCATCTGAGCTTGTTGCAAATTTTCCGATACCGATCCTGATTGTCGAGGGGACCAAGGATCTCTATTCCTTAAGGGATATCCATCCAAACGCAGTCAGGGGCGCCCTGGCATCTCTTGCGGTGAGTTTTGGAATCTCAGTGATCTCAACCCAAAATGAAGGCGATACCGCAAATTTACTGTATGTCATCGCAAAAAGGGAGCAAGAACAGGAAAAGAGGGAAATTGCACTAAGGGGGGAGAAAAGAGCGGTAACCCTGGATGAAAAACAGCGATACATCATAGAATCCTTACCGAATGTATCTGCAGTCCTTGCGAAAAGATTGTTGGAACATTTCGGAAGCGTCAATAGCGTTATAAATGCATCAGAAAAGGAATTAAGAGAAATTGAAGGTATTGGTGAGAGAAAAGCGGCGGAGATCAGGAGAGTGGTTAAGGGAAGGTATAAAAGTCCTAATTCATAAAAAATCTAGAGGATTGGATAAATTCCGCATCAAATCACGTGTAAATTATCTTGATTTTTCTTTATTATAAAGACCCACAGAAACTCCAGCAGACCCCGCCCTCACAACCAGAACATCACAGGAGATTGTCATCTTGATCAAAATTCTATCCCGTAGTAGGCCCCCTACCAATGCTATCCTTAATGCTGAAACTATACTGTTCCACAAGGAGGTACATTAAATCGAAGAGTATAAAGGCAAAGAAGTAAATCCAGTTAATGAGGGAAAAGATTACAAGAAGAAGGATTGCTATCTTCATCATAAAGCGGTGGAGGAAGAATTTCTCTCCAAGCCGGTGGAGAAAGCTATTGTTCATCCCAAGAGAATTTCTATCATATTTGTTTGCAACCTTCTTCTTGATCCTCTTATCCGCCCAGTCATTCCCAATCTCATCAATAATCCCGGAAAAGATCAGAATTCCGAAGGGGAGCCATTCTATCTTGAGGCTGTTGTGAAGGATCATGAGTAGAATGAGAAGTATTCCTGTGCCTATGTAAAAGGCGGGGTTGTCTATCTTCCCAGTAATTGCCAAAGCTATGAACATAGCCAGGAAGATGGTAGTGGACGGAGGGTCAAGAATTATGAGAGATGCCATAAGAATTCCAGATGGAATTGCAACAATGTTTGCAGTTTTTTTGTTGAAGATGCTCGTATCATAGGCCTGGTCTATATAGCTTATCCCAGCTCCAAGCAGTCCGTAACTGAGGAGTATAAGTGCGTATTCCAACATTGTAAGAGATATTGTTTAGATAAATATACATCAACCATCTATAAATGCTTTTGATGGAGAGTCAAATAAGAAAGATATCATTTATCTGGGTTGGTAGAGGTCGGATAAATCTCGATTAATATCACGCCTTTCTAAACATAAATATGAACATCATAAATATGAATATGCAAATCCTAGTATATGAACATGCAAATCTCGGTCCAGAATAAGGACGAACTAAACGCTGATGAAGCAATCAATTCATTGAAAACTATGATGATGCAAGTTGGCGATTGTACATCCACAGAAAGACTGGGGGGGGTGCTTATAACACCATCCAAGAATTAAATAACGCCAATAAGACGAATGTCGGTCCAAAAACGTGCCAAAATTGAAAAGTAAAATATTATTAGTATTTCCCCCGGGTTGGGAACCTGTAATGCCAATAAATCTTGCATATTTAAAGAGTTTCTTAGGGTCAAGAGGTTTTGAATCGAAGATAATTGACTTGAATATTTTATATGTGAACAAAATCTATGCCGGGGATGGAGATATAAAAAATAAAGGAAAAATTTTGAATAAAATATTTAATGTATTAAAGAATGAAATATCATCTTTTGAACCCTCTGTTGTGGCATTCTCATTGTTGGAACCAACATTTTTTAACGGAATATACTTAATAAAAAAAATTCGATCGGAATTTGGCGAAGATATAAAAATAGTGGTTGGTGGCCCCCATGTATCTTATCTGCAAAAAAAGGTATTGGATTTTAGATCTATAGATGTTGCAATCACTGGTGAAGGTGAACTTCCTTTGCTTGAACTTATGCAGAGAATAGAATCAGGTAAAAATATATCCTCACAGTCTTACTATACAAGAAAAGGAGATAAAATTGTGGGGGGCAATAATCCCAGGTATATTAAGGATCTAGATTCTATCCCCTACCCAGATTATTCTGATTATGAATTCAAGAAGTATCCTTTTCCTTTTATATGTTCTATTTTCAGTCGTGGTTGTATTAAAAAATGTATATTCTGTGGTGTACCTAACATATACTCCGGTTACAGGCACAGATCCGCTAACAACATATTTTATGAGATAAAGAGAAACGTTGATGAATATGGGTTTAGGGTATTAGCAGTTACAGATTCGCTACTGAATGCAAATCCAATTTTGATTAAGAAAACTTGCAAAAAGATTATCAATGAGAATTTAGATATAAACTGGATGGCTGAGACTCACCCCTCCCTCTCCGATAATCTAAGCAAGATCATGTATACGGCTGGTTGTAGACTCCTCTACATTGCACCAGAAACAGGAAGTCAGAGAATTGCAGACATAATGGGGAAGGATGTTGATATAAATGTTGCAGAAAAAAGTATAGTGAATGCTCATAATAATGGTATAAATCTCTCCTCTTGGTATATCGCCGGTCTTCCAAATGAAACATCAAAGGACATAAATAAGACATTTAATTTTATAGAAAAAACTAAAGATTATGTAAAAGAGATATGGATCAGCCCTTTTGGGCTATCGATCAATACACCAGTATATAAAAACCCTGAAAAATTTGGTGTGAGTAAAATTAGTGAGGTGGACTATAGATTATACTGTACTTATGAAACTAAAGATCCTCTATGTAGTTTTCAAAACCAAATGAAATTACTTTTGGATTTATATAAAAAATATAATCTGGAGGCGTATAACAGTAAAATGATGAGATTGGTACGTGATATATCAGATAATGAAAGTGTATCACTTGAAGAAAAATATTTGCTTTCTGAAAGTTTCCAGTTTCCTTATAAACTATACGGAGTTGATTTTAATGAAGATTATAGCTATATTAAACTATTTGAAAATTGCTTTAAAGAGGTTCTGACAAACTAACCCAGGTAGCGTGATGAATTTTGCTGAAACTTCCAAATAACCTTTTGGAGGTTACAGCAAATGGAACCATTATTTACTCTTTATTTTACTCTTTATATTTATAATTTTATATTTATAATTTTCTCGCTCGAAATCCACGATTTCACTCAGCGTTCTGGAGATCGAATCTCATATTTCTCCGTT
>DAOVSA010000056.1 GCA_030633635.1 Candidatus Altarchaeota archaeon | reverse complement strand
TTTAAGCAGGGTATAACTGAATTCTCTCCCGATCGCTTCCTTGATATTCTTTGTGACGATACTGATACTCTGACTTTTAACGGTTTTAAATATGAATATCTTGTATATGGGTATTGAATCGCTTATGCCCTCCTCATAACTGATGCTTACTACGCCATCTATGGATTTATTGAGCATATCATTAATCGTTTGTGTGTCTATGACACTTACGAGTGCGACTAAATCCGGGGTAGAGGTCTTAATGACAACGATCATTTCACCACCCAGAGGGTCCAGATGATGGCGGTCTATTGCTGGCGCTCCGTTTCCTGTGTTCTGATCGCGATTAATAATACTTGGAAGCATTGAAAATGCGGACAATATCATTATAGCACTTACCACCAATACCATAGCTTTCTTACTTTCCATTTTTACAACCTTATTTAAATTAGATATTAGATAAATAATCATGAGTAAATTCATCAAGATTTCATATACTGGCAGGATAAAGGACGGACGCATTTTTGATACGACAGATAAAGAAATTGCGCAAAAAGAGGACATATATGATGAAAAAAAGGTATACGGTCCCATTCCACTCATTACGGGCGAGAAACAGATTATAGATGGTTTGGATAGCGTATTACAGGAGATGCAAGTTGGAGAGGAGAAAACTACTGAAATTCCTCCGGAGAAAGCCTATGGTGTTCGTAATCCTGAATTGGTTCGTTTGATACCTATGAGGGCTTTTAAAAAGCAAAAGATAACACCTATTCCCGGAATGCCTGTCGAGCTGGATGGTAAACTCGCGAGGATCCAAACCGTTACTGGCGGCAGGGTCAGGGTGGATTTTAACCCGGAACTGGCTGGTAAAACCGTTGTATATGATATAAAGGTGGAAGAAACCGCTGAAACGAACGAGGATAAAATCAAATATCTACTCGAGCGGAGTTTTAATTCAACCGAGGGATTAGAGTTCGAATTAACAGGTAAAAATCTTCGAGTTACTATTCCTGAAAATTTACTCAAGGATAATGCCCTCGGGGTTAAAAAGGCATTCCTTACAACCGAGATCTTTAAGTACCTGGATGTCGAGAGTACGACATTCGAAGAAATTTGGAAAAAGGAAGAATGATAGATGGAATCTGGTTCATATTGCCCGCGTATGTTGCATCTGGTTTAGCGGTCTGGTTTGGTATTTGGAAACCAATAGACCTAAATTGGAAATTTTGGGATAATGAAAGACTTTTTGGCGATGGAAAGACATTCTTTGGGTTTGCGGGTGGTGTGATTCTGGGTACGCTGGTTGGGATAGTACAGACTTTGGTACAGAACGATTTTAATTTCGGTTTTCATATGACGCCAGAACTTGGGTTCTTGATAGCCTTTGGTGCTATGACTGGCGATTTGGCTGGTAGTTTCATAAAAAGGAGATTGAAGATTAAACGGGGAGAGATGGCTCCTCTCTTGGATCAACTGGATTTTGTAATCGGAGCATTATTTTTCGGTTTTATGATCGGTGAATTGCCCTGCTGGAATGGAATTTTAATAATTTTTATCTTGACACCACTTTTACATCTATTCTGGAATAGAATAGCATTTATAGTAAAGATAAAAAAGTATCCGTGGTAATCAAATACTTAAAATACCTCAGGAATACACAGACTAAACTTCACAACATACATCCCGGTATCCACATACCCTGCATTTATTCTCACTTCTATATTGGTGTGTTTCCGGAATTCCACCATTGATTATATCCAATATATTGTCTCTGGTATTAATAACCCTCCTCCTAACTTGTTGGGTTGTCATAACCGGACGTTTCTCATGAACCCTTGTGTACTCAACAAATCCAAATGGAACGTCTCTGTCGAACTTATCCTCTAAAAGCATGGCGTATGCACATGTCTGTAGTCTATCACCTTCCCATACACCCTCAGAAACCTTTCCTGTTTTTATCTCTATTGGAATTAACCCTCCGTTCTCATTCATCACCTTATCGATCCTTCCAGATAATTTTAGGTTGGCAGATTTAATGGAGTACTCAACCTTCCAGGGTGTAATTCGCTTAAGAGTTGCATCAATACCCAATTCGTCTACCATGGGCTTTAATTTCTCGTTCATCACGCCAATCTCATCCACTATTTCAGAATACACCGCCTCAATCTGTGGCTGATACTCTGTATCGCCCAGCATCTCTCTATAGATGTATGGAACATCCTGTAGAATTTTATCCAGTTCATTTAAGATGATCGGTTTTATTTCTTCCACAGATTTGGCTTTGCTCAATAATTTGGGTTGCCTCAGGGCCATCTCCCTACGGATTACATGTCCCAATAATCCTCTTGTTCTTTTGGTGCTTGGTGTTGATTCCAGTTTCAAAACATCTCTCAGATAAATAATGCATGGACAGAAATTATAGTCTCTAAGGCTTGAAACCCGGATTTTCATCATGACTTTATTTTTTTGATAATTCGTTTAATTCTTCAGATAGGTTAGACAGTGTTGATAATTCCACCATCTGCTTATCCAACTCACTTAACTCCTCCTTTCTTCTTAATCTGTCCTCTTTTTCTTTCATTTGTTTCTCTTTTTCTTTCTTCATAAACTCTTCCATTTTATCCATCGAATGTTTGGTAGTTCCCAGATCTGCTTCCCCAAAGAGACCCCTATATACCCGTATCGTCTTCTCTCTTTCCATCTCTTTGGCCCATTTACTGATGAGTTTTTTATCAACTTCAAGCTCTTTAGACGCTTCACTCAGGTTTATTTTACCTGTCTTCACCATCAGTGCCAATAACTGGTCTTTGGTTTTCTTTTTCTTATCCTCCAGTTTTTCTAATTCTTCTTTTCTCTGTTCCTCAACTATTCTTTTCCTCTCTTCACTCATTATTGTGCCTAGTTTTTCACATATCTCACTAAACTCTTCCCATGGTTTCTCCTTTTTACCTCTCTCCCTCCTTTTTTTTCCATACTTCTGCCTTATTTTCCTTCGTAATTGTAGAAAAAGATCAGAAAAGATATCTTTTCTTAGTTTTAGGATCTCTTCTTCGATCTCTGAAATCTTACTCACATCCTTCACTTTTGATTTTATCGCCTTGTTTCGGCTCTCAAAACCCCTGACATCTAATATGTGTAATCTCTCTTCCAACACTTCTAATTTTTCCACATCCCTCTCAAAGGAGTCAAATTCCTTCTCAATATCCTCCAACTCCCCTTCCATAGCAATATCCAGCCTAGCGGTGTTATATCCCTTTGATTTCCATTTACTTAACCTCTCTAGGAATTCGTTTCTTCTTTCCTTTCTTTTTTTACCCAACAGGTCCATTTCGTTCGTATGTTTATATGAATTTCACCCCGTCATAACTCTCGGGTTCAACCTCCAATCTACCCTTATAAAGTTTTACGGTGCCTATAACCTCAACGAGTTGCCCTTCCACCAGCCATTTTTTGTTTATGTCTTCTGCAAGATTTCGTGGGAGATAAATATCGATCTGTCCGGTTTGGTCATCGAGAACTAAAAGCACGGATCCACCCTTGAAGTATTGGACCGTTGTAATATCCCCCTGGATATGCACATTTTTCTCCAAATATTTGGTATTAACTGCTCCTATATCTATCAATTCTGGTTCTAATGTATGGGATGCATAGGTCAAGAGCATAAGGCCGAGGAATGAAGTGATAACCCCCAGATATAAAATCTTATCATTCATATCCCTCACTTTATCCCCTCACTTTGTCGCTCGTTTCCTGTTTTTTCTCCTAATCTTCCCTGTCTTTCCACATTTCCTACATTTAGTGGCATTCAAGGGATTTCGGGCGTTACAGTGCATGCATACCCCCTTGAATAAACGCGCATCTGCCTCTGGAAATCTAACCATTTTTTATCTAACTCGATCGAATTTATATCTAACTCGATCGAGTATTTATTTTTATAAGTTATATATTCTTTATATACATTTACGTATTTATTTTAGAAAGTTAAAATAGATCAAAATGAAACCCATAATACGCAGTTTGCCCAATCTTAAACTGAAGGACAATATACAGCAAAAAGATATCATGATGTTTGCGGGTCTGATAGTTTTTCTTATTGTTTGGACGATATTGGTCTACTTCGTTTTCTACTAGGGCAAATTATTATCTCTTGAGATGAGTTGGGGGTGGCGTGGACTATAGAACACTGCCTAGATTGTATGTGCTCAATTATCTGTATACTGTTTCATATTGAGATGTTGAATTCATATCCTGTTTTTATTGATATTCATTATCCAGTGATTTCAAATTTTTCTGGAATATTTTATATCATTTGAATTTTTAAATCCACATAAATAGACCTTTATATATCTTAAAAAAAGCAAGTAGTTTACATCAAAAAAATTTCCTTCGTAAGCACGAAAAATTTTGTTTTGCAACCGACAGCTTCGCTGTGTGGCTGAGAGGCTCAGCCTCTCAGACATATGTTCGGGCGACTTTGTCGCCCAGACACATCGGGCAGTTGCAACCAAAGGTTGCAACTCCAAAATTTTTCGTGTTTTCCGAAGGAAAATTTTCTTGATTTTGCAGATTTAAAAAAAATTGTTAAGGCAAAGGTTTTGGATAGATTGGATCATCGGAATTTGGATGAGATAATTGAAAACCCGACTGCTGAGAATGTTGCTGAGTGGATTAAAGAACAGTTGAGGGAAGAGATACCACTAAAATCGATTAAGCTTTGGGTTGGTAAATGGAAGTGGGTTGAAGGTTAGGCACTACACCAAAAAATCCCCTAAATCAGCAATGCTCCGGTTCTCTAGATCTCCGGGTTTAATATTGCCTCCAATTTTGGTTTTATCGTTCTGCTAATTTTGGTTGTGATTTTCAGAAAAGAAATTGATTTAGAAGATATCGATCAGAGCAATTTTTTGAATTCCTCTACAGAGATTCCGACGTCTCTCAAAATAGTTTTTAGAAGTTTTGGGTGCAGTATTTTCTTTGAATGGTATGGCAGAGTTACCCTTTTGCCTTCAGAATCTTTGAATATCTTATGGCTTCCGGATTGTCTAACCAATTTAAAGCCCAGTTTGTTAAGAACTCCAATTACTTTTTTCGCATCTACTCTTGGTAACTTTTCAGTCATGCTCTGACCTTTATAGTGGTTAATGCAACATTCTGTACGTAAGGTATTTCTTCTTTTGCCTCAACTCTGTCC
>DAOVSA010000009.1 GCA_030633635.1 Candidatus Altarchaeota archaeon | reverse complement strand
TGGATGACTTTTGTTTTATCGTCCAGCAACTTCGTTTTGAGACTGCGAAGGTCTCCATCAATAAAAGAATCAACAACCAGAAGTCCGCTTGAGTTTAAAGGACCCATCTTAAACCAGTTCACATCTTTTCCGGATACCAGCAGGCCTTCAACCTTCCCAAGTACCGCAACAGGAATAGCAGCATCAGCAGAATTGTGAACTGAATGGGGGATAAATTTGACGCTTAAAACATATTGCTTACCCTCATTATAGCTATTACAATATGGTTTCACGATCAGATAATAAATTTCTCCTCCATCCAATATACTATTCCTGATGTTTGCACCACTATGATATCCTACACCTATATTCTGGGTAAAGAGAGGCATTTCATCACTGTCTGTTAACATAAGTACGTACTTACCTGTGGAGTATTCAATAGTTAACAAGCCTCCAAGTGGCTTGTCCCTTAAATCAATTTTATGGGTGTTGGAGTCATCCGTTGAAGTAAGTCTGTCCTTGAAAATCCACGTATTGGGTTCTTCAACAGTACTGCCTCCACCTGCACTACTCGTATCCTTTGTCTCCCCGATGTGCATTCCAATATACAGGGATACCAAAATAATTCCTAAAATTGCTACAAATTTTAAGATATTTTTGATTTTTGTTTCTTCCATTTTTAATTGCTTAAATATCCTATTCTAACTTGATTATGTGCAATAAAATTGGATTAAGAACCGACCTTAGATTGCAATGCGGCTGCCTGAGAATTAGCCTTTAATAACAGGGTCTTTATGGTCTCTTTATTAACGATCTCCGCATTTATCCCCAGATTTCTCGCATCATCAGATGCTTTTCTTAGCAAAAATCCGATCGTGGTTGGATTATAGATTATGAGATTCAATGCCATATTCAGCGAGTTTTGATACGCCTTTTGGATATCTCCTATCGTTTTATCTTCGTCTATAACCAATAAATCCCCTGGATAGACCATACCCGACTCATAAACCGCATATAAATTCAAACCGATCTCCATTGGTTCGATTTTTAGCCTGCTAAGTATGTTGGCCAGATCTGCAGAGATTACATCTCCTTCTTTTGCAACCAGGGAATCCTCGGTTATCACAATTTTTCCGGATTGAATCTTTGCTTTAATCCCGCTTTTCTGTAAATCCCCGATTATTGGACCTGCCGGAAATGATGTTTCACCCGCAGGTACTGTTATATCATTAGGGGCGATCGATCCTTGTTTTACAGGTGCCGTGGTTTTGCACCCATCCAATACTTTTTTTAGTTTAAATGGATTTAGTTTGCTAAATATTAGACCGGTTGATCCTTCAATATATTGATCAAGTCCTTTAATGTCAGTCTTTTGGAATGCCAGCTTCATTAAATTGTTTTTGGTCACTTGAAGTTCCATATCCTGCAAACTCTTACGCATTTGCTGAAACTGACGTGATGGTATGCCCCCTATGCTCACTAAACCGATAACTTCAGATTTGGATATCTTCTCCGTTAAGGTTTTAACTTCTTCAATTTTCTGCTGGGATGGCATTTTAGATTGTTTCACTGTACATAGCCTTATAACGCCTCAGTTTATTTATCTCGCTTCTCATCTTGTCGATTTCTTCCGGTGTTGAGTTGCATTCATCCATAATCAGGATTATATCTTCCATGATATCCATCGTTCGTTCCAGTTCTTTGCCGAGTTCCTCCTGGGAATACACCTTACGTTGCATTCTACCCAGTTCACAAACCGTTTTTGATAACGCCCTCGACATATCTATTACCGCTTCTTCCATTTTAATACCAAATTCCACCCGCAAAATTCGGGTCGGATTTTATATGTTAAAGAATTGATTTAAACTTAATAAATTAAAATAACCTTCAGGAAAGGTAATCACCATATACGTATTGCCTTGTAATTGTAATGTCAATTATCGGATATCAAGTTTTACCGGATATTGAGTTCATATATAAGGAATTAAAGGTACAGTACATCAATTAAAGTCTTATAAGCTTATTGCCTTTCCCATCGTAGTTTTAACGTACACAGATTTGATTCTATCTTTTTCGATCTTTTGTTCGATAGCATCCAGAACTGCAATAGCATTCTCTGCTAAATCCTCGGCATTCATATCCTCAACCCCAATTACTGCATGAATGGTGGGTGTTTTTTTTGATTGGATCCTCACTGTATTTCTTAATCTGGTTAATATTCCCTCCAGTGGCGCTTTTGGGGGAAGTGGTTGTGGCATTTTGCCCCTTGGTCCCAGAACGATACCCCAGTTTTTACCTATAATCGGCATTAACTCTGGCTGGGCGATGAAGTGTTCACAAGCATTTGCAAATTCCCTCATCTTTCTCCTATCCTTTGCATACTCAAGTATCTCTCTTTTATCCAGCACATAATTTGAAACTTTCTTCGCATTTATCATAACTTCCCCGTCTGCAAATATTCCTATATCAACGGCTTTACCCCTGCCCTTTGGCAATACCACGCTTAGATTTATTTTATTTTCGGCTTTTTCCATTGATATATTCTTAAAATTTATCCCAATCTCTACAGACTGCTTGAAATTTCGTTTTTTCCCACCCTCAAGCATCTCTTTAATTTCTTTGGTTATTTTGGCTTTGTTCATTGTATAAATATATAATTCTATGAATATAAAGTGCACCCATTGCAAGTATTCCTATACTGTGCTTGGTAAAATATATACTGACAAAATACATACTTTGACAAATTTGAGATGTTGGACTGAATATGAAAACCCTATTTATCCCTTGCTACTCGGGCAGGGATCCAATCGAAGTCGTGAAAAAGGCGTTAGGAAAGATGCAGGATTTCAAAAAAATCGGGCTGATTATCACTGCACAGCATCTAGATCGATTAGATGGCCTTAAAAAATTTCTGGAGAACAATAAAAAGATTGTTTTGGCCAGTCAAATCCTTGGTTGCACTCAAAACCAAGTAGCAGGATCAATGAAGGATGTTGATGCATTTCTTTACGTAGGTTCCGGAAGATTTCACCCGGTAGGAGTTGCTCTAGCGACTGATAAACCTGTGATCTGTGCGAACCCTTATTCAATGACCGTGGATGAAATACCCGAAAAAGAGAGAAACAAATGGGTTAGAAGAGCTAAGGCAAGGATTATGAAGGCGGCGAGTGCTGAAACCATCGGGATATTGATTTCTACAAAGTCCGGGCAATTTCAAATGGATGTGGCCCTGGATCTGAAGGAGAAAATCGAAAGTTCTGGAAAAAAGGCATTTTTATTCGCAGGAAATGAAATAATCCCGGAAAAATTACTTGGCTTTGATGTTGATGCATGGATCAATACCGCATGTCCAAGACTAGTGGATGATTATTGGAATAAACCAATGTTAACCACGGATGAATTGAAATATACGGGGTTATATAAGCAAAAAGAATAATAAATAAAAGAATATTAATTTATGTACCTGTTATTCCAAATAATAATGTTAATTTATGTACCTGTTATTCCAAATAATAATGTTGGTGATAGTAAATGAAAGAAGTGGTTGGAGTAGGTGATGTTCATATACATACTAAATATTCCGAATTTGGAGAATACTCCTTTTTTTGTTTTCCAGACTCTGTAGAGGAACCTAAAAAAGCTGTGAAATATGCCAAAAAGATAGGTTTGGATGTTATTGCCATTACTGATCATAATTCTATAAAAGGTGCCCGTATAGCGAGAGATTTTGCCAAAGGTCAGGGTATAGAGGTCATAATCGGCGAGGAGGTGACGAGCCGGGAGGGACATATATTGGCATTATTTGTCGATGATAAAATCAAGCCGGATCTGGGTGCCGAGGAGACAATAGAGTTGATTCATGATCAGGGAGGGTTAGCAATTGCAGCACACCCATTTGGTTCCATGACAAATGGTCTAGGCCATAAGATTCATGATCTGGATATCGATGGGATAGAGGTATTTAATGCATTGCACAGAGATGGTATCTCAAATAAAATCGGGCAACTCAACGGGTCTATGATGAAAAAAGCATTGTTGGGGTCCAGTGATGCACATACTAAAGAAATGATAGGGTCCGGATATACGTTATTCGAGGGGAATACCTCAGAAGATCTGCGAAAAAGTATTAAGAAGGCCAAGACCTATTGGGGTGGACGTGTGGTTTCACTGCCAAAAATGGTGGGGTGGGGCACAAGTGTGGCGATTGAAACCAGTAAAATGGTAATTAGATACATCAAGGGAGATGTCGGGGGCGAATTCTGGAGTTATGATCATCCAAAAGATGATCCACTACTCAGTGAATTTTATGCATTAACGACCAAAAAAAAGATATTGGGGGTATTTGGCTTGTCAATACTTATGTTGCCACCAGTTCCGTTATTAAGTACGATTTTTGGGAATTATTATCTGAAGAGGAAATCTAAAGCTATGTTGTCTGAGTTCAATAAATTAGGTAAAATGAGTTTTGGGTGAGTTAAATTGGGTGAAATCATAACCAAGAAATGTCCAGATTCGGAGGAGATCTGATTAAATCGAAATCCCAGACTTCTGGATATACCTCTTATTTCTGGAAGAGGCCATAGGTGGGGATTTTAGGCTCTGAATCAAAAGCATGGTCCTGGGCATGTTTAAATTGTGGAAGAATATTTCTATATTTTGATGATCTTGAAAGGGATAAATTAAAAAAAGAATACGAAATGGAAAAGTATAAAATTCCCAGGTGAGATCATGAGATATCTGCAATTGAAATTACAAAAATATCAAGTAGAAGATGAAATTACAAAACATCAAGTAGAAGAGCGCAAATAAGCGACTAATTCATCGATCTTGACCCTTGTCTGTTCTTTAGTATCTCTATTCCTTATGGTGACTGTATCATCTTCCATACTCTGATAATCTACTGTTATAGAGTACGGAACACCGATTTCATCGGCTCTTGCATATCTTTTACCAATTGATCCAGTTTGATCATAAAATCCATAGAATTTTTCCTTTTTCAGCGCTTTAAAGACTTCAATCGCCTTTTTTGGAAGATCATCCTTTCTGACCAATGGGAACACACCCACAAGATAAGGAACAATTTTCTTCGGGAATCTAAAGTAGGTTCTATCACTGCGATAACAAGACTCTAAAACGCAGTAAATCGGGCGATCGATACCATATGCCACCTCTATAGTGTGTGGAATGAACTTTTTGCCGTTATAATTTACCCGCATGTCCTGTTTGCTAAGTTTCATATGTGCAGATAGATCATAATCCTGTCTATCTGAGATACCTACAAGTTCTATTCTGCCAAAATTTGAACTCATAAATTCAATATCCCATGTATCTGCCGAATAAAATGCTCTTTCCTCATCGGTGTGCTGTCTTAGTCGTAATTTTTCTTGATTGATCCCCATATCCCCAAAGAGACGTATAGATTTGCCCAAAAAATATGCGATTATTTGTATTTTTATTATATCTCGCTTAACCGCTTCACCGAGGGTTGTGGTGATCTCCTCATTCTCCCCGGTTATGATCTTCACCTCGATATCCGAGACTTCGTCGAATCTTTCATGTTCTTTATGCTCTGGTTCGACCCAGAATTGAATTTCTGCCTGTGAAAATTCCCTGAGCCTTATCATGCCCTGCCTGGGAGAGATTTCATTTCTAAAAGAATGCCCGATCTGTAAAACCCCAATGGGTAATTTTCTGCGTGAAATCTCCCACAAACGTCTGAAAGACAAATATGTTGTTTGTGCCGTCTCCGGGCGTAAATAGGCTGTTTGCTTGTATTTTCCGGGCCCAATTTCTGTTTCAAACATCAGGTTATAGTCATACACTGCATCCAGCTTACCACTACACTTCGGGCACGTAATATCGTTTTTTTCTATCAATTCATGGATCTGGTTTATACTCATACCATCACATGAGATATTTAGATGTTTTTCGATGAGATGATCTGCCCTGTAGGGCTCTCCACAATTCAAACATTCGGTCATCATATCTGCGAAGTTCTCTATATGGCCCGATGCAATCCAGACCTGGGCAGGCGAGATCACCGGGCATTCCACCTCCCAGCAGCCCTCGTCTATAATGTAATATTCCCTGATCAATTCCTCGATATTGTGTTTTATCCTCGCCCCTATGGGCCCATAATCATAAAATCCACTCACACCGCCATAAATCTCAAACGATGGATATACTATGCCCCTTCTCTTGCATATATCCAGAATCTTTTGATGCATTTTATGTATTGTAAAGTATGTTAATCTCTTTTGTACTCTTTGTAATACCTAACACATGATACATTATCAATAATCAATTAGAAGCTAATTAGGATTGGAATATGGATGCATACAATTCCATATGGATCTTGGTGCATCTTAGCGTTCCCTTTTCCCACCAATGAACTCCTCAACCATCTCCTTGGCCACGAAATCAGGATATTGCGTGGGGGGGTGTTTCATGAAATATGCAGAGGAAGAGGTCAATGCACCACTGATACCTCTATCCAGTGCGAGCTTTATGCACCTTATTGCATCTACCATAATGCCTGCGGAATTTGGTGAATCTTCAACGTCCAATCTTAATTCGATGTTTATGGGGATATCTCCAAACTTCCGGCCTTGTAAGCGGATAAATGCCAATTTTTTATCCTTCAACCACGGAACATAATCCGACGGACCTATGTGAATATCTTCATCTGGTAGTCTTGTTGGTAATTGGGATTGAACTGACTCTGTTTTAGAAATCTTTTTACTTTTCAGTCTGTGTCTTTCCAGCATATTTAAGAAATCTGTATTTCCGCCAACGTTTAGTTGATAGGTATTATCCAATTTTACGCCCCTGTCGGTAAACAATTTAGTCAGGGTCCTGTGTACTATCGTTGCTCCAACCTGGCTTTTGATGTCATCACCTATGATTGGGATTTTTTTTCGTTCAAATTTGGCCGACCAGTCATCGGTCGATGCTATAAAGACGGGCATAGCATTAATCAAAGCTACTTTGGCTTCTAAGCACGAGTTTGCATAATAATGGGCGGCTTGTTTGGACCCCACGGGCAGGTAACTGATCACTACCTCTGTTTTGGTTTTTTTCAGAATATCTGCGACATCCACCGGTTTTTGATTCGGATCGACAGTAAATTTCTCCCGGGTTGTCTCGGCAACACCATCCAAGACCGGACCCTTCACCACCTCATAACCAATAGAGGGTACATCGGAGAACCGGGCGGTGCAGTTAGGTGGTGAAAATATCGCCTCAGACAGATCCTTACCTATCTTTTTTGAGTCCACATCGAAGGCCGAGACAAAGTTTATATCAGAGATCTTATAACCCCCAAGAACATTATGCATGAGCCCAGGAATCGTGGGGGAGTTTCCGCTGACATCTTTATAGTATTCGACACCCTGAACTAAGGAAGATGCACAGTTTCCTACGCCAACGATACCGACTTTAATCTTTTTCATGCTAATCCCAAATATGTCTGTAGATATTGTATAATAACATTTATGATTTAATAAAATGGAGAGAGGATAAGAAATCAATTAATGATCGCATTAAACTCTTTTACCACACTCTCCGTTTTTTTTGCTGCCGTGCGAGCATCCTCAGGTGTCTTAGCACCGGTTATAATTATCTTTCCGGATCTAAATATTAGCATAACGGTTTTTGGTTCCGGTAGGCGGTATACCAAACCCGGGAATTGCTCTGGCTCATATTCTGTGTTTTCACAGCCCATGGCGAGTACATCCAAATTTACCTTGAAACCCAATCTTGCTGATGCCACAATATTCTGAACCACAATTTCTGGTCTCTCCGTAACATCAATACCACCCTCTTTTAACTTATCTATTAACCTGTCAACAGCTATCTCGATATCCCCTCTTGATCTTGCACCACTACATATGACCTTTCCTGTGCGAAATATCAACATAGCAATATCCGGATTCTTCATTCGAAAGACAATCCCGGGAAATCTCTTAGGATTTTTTACATCGGTTACAGTCGCTGCTAGATGCTCTATATCTATATTTTGACCTAGTGTTATCGAAGAAACCATATTCTCAATCTTTGTCTTTAATCTATCATTCGTCATTTTTTCTTTCATTTTATCTCATCTATATCTTTTCTAGTTTTCTATAAAATTCACCAATACCATGATGCCTCTTTATACAATCTATACCCAGATTAGTTGAATCCCTCATCACCCGTTCAGCTGTTTTATAATCCGTTGCCTTTACGTGAATCCGGTATATCGGAGCGCTGATATAACTAAGGGTAAGTGTGCAGTCCGTTTTATAGTTCTCAATTTCTTGTAATGATTCTTTGACTATATCCACGCCGTTTGGTTCATAGCTTGTTAACTTGACGTAGCCGGTTATCTCAACCTGGGGGGGCTTTATTGATTGATTCACGAGCCGTATAAGTTCAGATTTCAAGTTGTTATCTATATCAAATTCATCTGCGATTTTATTATCAAGGGCGATGGCATCCAAACCATCATATATACTCCCAAAGCGCCTGGTCAATTCACTATCCATTCGTTCATATAGTTCGTTGAAATCAACACCAATTTTTTCAGCGAGAAGTTCCAGAAGTTTTTCTGAACGCTGTTTGCGTTTAACTTCGTGTAATTTCTCCTTTCTTTGTGCATTGGTAACCCTTCTTAGTGATAAATCGATGTGTCCCCGTTGTGGATTAACTCTGAGAACCTTAAGAACAACCTTTTGCCCCTCTCTCACATAATCACGGATATTCCTGACCCATTTTAATGAGATTTCAGTTATATGAAGCATTCCTTTTTTACCACCGTATTCCTCCAGGCTTACGAATGCTCCCTGCCCAAATATATTGATAACGGTTGCGAGTACCAGTTCACCTTCTTCCGGGTAGTCATCATTTGTCATTTTAATTGGATTTAATTGAATTGATATCAAGTCGTCTTCACGCTCGTGCGTATGGATTTACACCTGTATTGTGAGCATAAGTTCCCACGATTCCCACGGGAGTGGAGGTTTTAATCGCTTCTATTCCATCATTTATTATTTTAAATTCCAGCCTTACTCCTTCTGGCAAAAATTTATGTTTTCTTAGTGTTGCGAACCAAAAATCACCCGCTCTTCCGAATTCAATCACTATCTTTGCCCAGTACTTGGTCACATCGCCACCAATTGGCATAATTTTCCCGGTGTCGATGTCGGTATAGACCTGGTTTGTTATTAAAATTGGAATATTATATTTTCTTGCAATTCTAAGCAACTTGGCCAGTTGCCTTCCCAGTTCCATGGTATTCTTATCCCCCTCGATTCGGTAAAGGGACGCAATGGAGTCCAAAATGATTAAACCAACTTTATCCGAGATCATGTCATCCAATTTTTTTATCGCGACCTTTTGTTCATCGAAGGTTGTTGGTTCAAGCAATATGATATTTTTGAATACATCATTCATCTGTTCTTTCGTTATTTGTTCCAATCTCTGGGTTGAAAATCCACCTTCCGTGTCGATATATACCACTTTCTTTTCTGTGGCAACATGGGCTGTGGAAATCAATGCTATGTTGGTTTTGCCGGATGCCGGGGGCCCGTAGATGTGGGTTATATCCCTTGAAGCTAATGCCCTAAACAATGTATCGAATTTTTCGTTTATTTTGATCATTACAAGCACCATTAAATACACTCATTCATGGGAATGGAAATATCTCCATATCCACTATCCTGAGATTATGAGTCGTGGCTGGGGATTATTCACTTTTAATTTATCTTCGTATCGTATCATTTATTATACACTATACTATTATATTTGTTTTTTATATAATTTAGTTGATAGTTGATCAAAACTCAAAATGAACACCAAGGGATTTATGTATGCGGCAACGACTATTGTATTTATCATGGTCTTGGTGGCATTGATTCTCTTTTATTCCGAGATCCATAAAAAAGAAACAAAAGACGCATCAGCTATGATACGATGTGATGAACTCCATTACTTCGTTGAGGGTGTCAAAGAGGATTTAAGTAGGGAATTGGAGATATCGGGTAGGAGATCAGCTATTTACACTATAGACGTAATAGGAGAATACACACGGCAACTGATGGAACCAACGCCAGTATGTAGTAATTATATCTGTTGGTTCTCTAATGAAACATATACCTGCCAGCAGGTGATATCAGTATCTGAATGTACATTTAATGGTACGCCTCCGGCCAAATCAAATCAATTAAACGGTGTGGAAGCAGCTATAGCAGAGATGATCATAGATGGTACTCTATATGGTAATGAAAGCGATTTTATGATTAATCACACTATATCCCAATGGATCTCCAAAATTGAAAATAAAAGCAGGGGAATGGGCATTAATACTACGATAACCCTGACAGATATAACGATAATTCCTTTTGATGCATGGCAATTTTTAATAGTGCCAACCCTCAGGTTTAACATATCTGAACGTACTGGACAGTGTTACTACGATGATGAGGTGAGTACTTACTCCCTAGCCCAAATAATGGGTTTAGAAGACCCATTGTTTTCTCTATACGTTACCATACCAATATTTTCAAGGTATATGTGTCCATGTACCGAGATGGAAGGCATTGATCTCGCGGGATGTAGGGACAAAGTATCTGAAAGTGGCATTACTATTATTGGATGCAGTGATGAGGGTAGTGGTGCCAGCTCAGCAAGTGGAATCGTGGCTATATGCACCACATTCTCCCCGAATTGCTCGATAGCAGGTATATGTAACGTCTCCAATAAAGGAGAAAAGCTTTTGGTGATGGATGAGGAGTATGGGCTCCTAAATGATATACATGCTACACCCTGCATCAATGAGTTTGCTGGTGTATTAAGTTACCAGCATGTAGGCGTTTCGAGTAACATAACGATCCCCTGGATCCTCGCAACCGGTTGTCTGGAAAGTCCACCCTGTAATCCAAAGAGAAGGACCGATTGTGGCATAAGTGGGAATGATTCAATCCAAAATGGAGATGTCATCGGATTCATAAATGGGAACTGGAGCAATTATAAACCAATAACCACATTATCTGACGGCTCAGGGAGTAAAACCATGGCTCTCACTTCTTCTCAACCCAACACAGTATATCTAAAAGTCCCGATGTACATTTGGGTTAAGCACGCGGTGATGAGCCTGACCGGGTCAAACATAACCGGGGATTACCCGGTAAATCTGACACTTGATGTGGGAAATGATGGCACAGAACCCT
>DAOVSA010000128.1 GCA_030633635.1 Candidatus Altarchaeota archaeon | reverse complement strand
ATAGATATGCTGCAGAAAGACGATAGCACAAAAAAGGAAATTAAGAGGATTAAAATACCATTTGAGGTTAAAAGGGAGGTAACAGAGGAAGAACTGGAAATAAAAAGTCTTGAAAAACAAAATAGGGCATTGAAAGAACAAATTATGGAAAAGGATGCCATAATACAGAGATCGCAGGATGAGATATCCGGGATAAAACGAAAATACAGTATAGAACTAAGAAAGGATCAGGAGATACGAAAGAAGGATTCGATTATCAGATCCCTGAGGCATGAAACAGAGGCTATGCGGACAAAATTATCAGATCTCAACAGACTACCAGTATTGTGGCGTAAAATCGCCAAAAAAGAGATAATTCCTGTAGGATTATTTCCTGAGTCATTTAATGGATTAACAGTAATAAAAGAAAAAAGAAGATTGTACAAAGGGGACTATGAAAAGTTAAAGGACATCAAAGTTGTATTTGCCGACCCCCAGATCCATGGATCTTTAATCGAAAAAGAGATTCCAGTGAGAAATGCAGATCATGTGAAAGAACTCTGTGGGTGTTTTTATGTCAATACCAAGTATATAAAAGATGATATGAAAAAGGACTTGGATACCAAAAAACTGATAGGGATTGTGGAAGAATATCGACAGAAAAGGGCAATGGGTAAAAAATAGACTGATTAATTGAACTTGCTCTTATTTTTTTATATGTTTCATTATTTCATCAACAGTAGTTTCAATGTCGCCGTTATTATCAATCAGGGGAATTCCATTATCCTTACCTGTTTTTACCATGTAATCATGGGTCATCCTGATTTCTTTAAAGTGTTCCAAGTGTCGACCGCCCCGTCTTTTCTCTATTGCCCTCTTCAGGAATCGTTGTTTATGTACCTCTTCGTCTACTTCCAGGATAAACATTTGCATTTGCGCTCTATCATCAAAATCTTCTAGGTGTAGGGAATCAGGGGATAGGTGAACGCCCTCAATAATCATACTGTTCACCTCCTTTATCGCGCGATTTATCGTTTGGATTATTGCTGGGGCAACGAGTGAAGTGTGTTCTATAAAACCGGTGGAAACCAAGTCTTCAAAATTCATATGCTTTGATAACCATTTATACCCTGGAATGTGTTTATATGCATTATAAGATGAATCATGTAAGACAGGAGAATACTCCGGTGCGATAACCCCCCTCAGAACCTCTCTTATATAGTCTGTTTCTACTATATGTGTGGTATCCAGTTTCTTTGAAAGCCTGGATGAAACCGAAGAAGTTCCCACCCCTGAAGATCCGGCCAAAAGAATGATTAGTGTCTTTCCTTCCATCGTCAAGCGGGCAAGATTATTTTAGAGATTATTTCAAGGATTATTATCGCCACCACAATACCGATTATGAATTTTGGTTCCATCTTTGGACCCCCTTCATCTACATCGAAATATCTTACCAACCCGGCACCACTCATCGGTCCTTGCTGTTTTTGTCGTTTTAGACTTGGCATATAATCACCCAGGATTATCGTTTATTATATATTTATTATATATTATTGTATATCTTACTTTTACATATAAATAAAATAAGAAGGTTTAAAGAAAGGACCTAAATCATGGAAATTGTCTCACCGAAGTTATTAGATGGGTAACACCCTGTAATCTGCTGATCTCTCTTTTGATCTCCTATCCTATTTATTTGAGTTAAATCCATTGATAGATTATGTTTGAGCGATACGAAAATCTCATTGAGAAGTATATTACCTCTCTTGATTGGTTGAGAGACGAATTTTCTGAGATGGACGATCTTATAAATCCGGTTTTAGGCATCCGGGATTGGGATGACTCTGTGTGTGTGGGATTTGGAAACAAAAAGCTGGTTGTAAGTGTTGACGGACCCTATGCCAAGAGGTTGGTTCTGAAATCCGCCCTGATCCACGCCAGTACGGATGTTGTTGTTAAAGGTGCAAAACCATTGTTTGCCCTGGATACATTGATAGGAACCAAAGAAGAGATAAAAGAGATGGCTTTAAGCCTGAAAAGGCAGGCGATAGCGATGAATATCCCGATTTTGGGTGGAAATACCAGATTTGAAGACGTAGAACCACTGTGCAGTTTAACAGTGGTTGGGGAGTTGATACTCGATGAACCAATTCGTGATTCTACCGCAAAAAAAGGCGACCTCCTGATTCTTTTGGGTGAACCGATCTGGGGTGAGCGGGAGGAAAGGATTTCAAAAGCCCTTAAATTATTTGATGCATGGTTTAAGATCCTAAATAAAGGAATCAAAATCAATTCTGCCAAGGATGTAACAAAGGGGGGTTTAGTTCCAACGATATATGAAATCGGAAGGGAATCCCATGTGAAATTTGAATTAGATGAAATCGATCTCCCATTGACAAGGAACCTGGATAATTTCTTGATCTCTCTACCCAAAAAAGAGTATAAGAAAGTCTTGAAGATCTGTGAGAAGGAAGATTGCAAGATATGGAAAGTTGGGCAGGCAAAATGACGATTCAGTCCTGCATCTCCAATGCCCCGACCCAGCAGCCCTGGATACAATTTTTACATAATATACATTTAGATTCATCCAGTTTCAGAGAATTGGCTTCCATGTACAATGCCTTGGTTGGACAGAGTGAACAACATGCCCCGCAATCTATACAAAGTTCTGTATCTATATAAATACCCTGTCTTATCTCCGATACCTTGATGTCATACCCTTGCAGGAACTCAGTGAATTTTTTTACCTTTGAATCCTCGACATCCAACAGCATCTCTGTTGATACTCCATCAATTGTTGCTCTCAACACATTGACCTTCGTGTTCGTTTTCAGTATAGCAGTACTAAATATTGGTTTATCTAATGCCTCACTTGGGTATTTTATGGAAATTTTCATTTATCCAAAATCTCGTCAAACCACAAACTTACGTTCAACGTCCCTTATCAATGAATCACAGTCTTCCTTTATCCTT
>DAOVSA010000169.1 GCA_030633635.1 Candidatus Altarchaeota archaeon | reverse complement strand
TCCACTTTAGTTTACATACTGATGGGTTGTAAGGGTTATAAACCAACAGATGGGAAAATAACTTTTAATAATACAGATATAACCAACTTGAGCATAACCGAGAGGGCAAAATTAGGTATTACATTGGCCTGGCAGGAACCAGCGAGATTTGAGGGTTTGACTGTAGAGGATTACCTTTCAATCGGTAAAAAAAATAATGTAAAAGACGCATTGGAGATGGTAAATCTAAACCCGAATAAATATCTAAACAGATTTATTGATCAAACACTGAGTGGTGGTGAGAGAAAAAGGATAGAACTTGCATCCATATTAACCATGAAACCAAGATTAGCGATACTGGATGAACCGGATTCCGGTATCGATTTTGTTTCCCTTGATGAACTACTGGATGTTATGATTAAATTAAAAAAAGATACAACTATTCTTCTCATAACACATAGGGAGGAGGTGGCAGCAATTTCTGATAGAGCAACACTATTCTGTGACGGTTATGTTGTAAAGAACGGCAATCCCTCAGAAGTGACGAAATACTTTAGAGATATGTGCAAGGTCTGTCCATCAGAAAAATATTCCGAGGTGAAGCTGAAACATGGAGCTTGAAGGAATTGAGGGAATATTAAAAGCATATGAACTTGCTGGCGGTAAATCAACAGATCTCACATCAGGAAATACAGCAAGCATTGTGGTTGCAGGAAATAAAATCGTAAGTTCCAGTGTTGTTGATGGAGTTATTATAGAAAAAGAAGAAACCCCAACAGGCATACGGGCAAAGATCGTGGTGGAAAAAGATCAAAAAATCTCCAACCCCATACATCTGTGCTTCGGCGTTCTTCCAAAAGAAGGCTTGCAGGAGATAGTTTCCGAGATATTGATCAAAGAAAATGTCAGTGCAGAGATTAAGGCATGCTGCACCTTTCCGAATGCCAGAAAGGTTAAACATATAATGGATGCAAAATTCATCCTGGAAAAAAATTCATCTCTCTCCTATCAGGAAATACATTTCCATGGACCTCATGGAGGAATAGAAGTAATTCCAAGGACAGAAACGATAGTGAATGAAAATGCTATATTAAAAACAAGTTTTTCGTTGATAACCGGGAGAGTTGGGAAATTGGATATCAAGTATGATGTGGATGCAAGAAAGAATTCAGTTACGGAGTTACTTACAAAGGTTTACGGGAAGGATAATAACGAGATCAAGATCAATGAGAGGGTTAAACTAAACGGTGAACATGCCAGGAGCGTTATAAAAAGCCGGATCGCGGTGAAAGATAATGCCATGTGCGAGGTTATAAATATCACGGAAGGAAATGCACCTTATGCAAGAGGACACGTCGATTGTACAGAGATCATTAAAGATAATGCAAGAGTCAAGGCAATTCCGGTAGTCTCCGTAACAAATGAGAAGGCAAAGGTGACGCATGAAGCTGCGATCGGGACGGTTGATAAAAAAGAGCTGGAAACATTGATGGCTCACGGATTGGAAAAGGATAAAGCCATTGACATTATCATCGAAGGACTGCTAAGGTGAATCCATGGACAATTGGGGAATTTACACCGACTTAGATATTATTTTTGGTTGTCTAAGAAATAAATTTATTTAAAACCAAAAATCCATGGTTATCTTATGACATATAGCAGAGCACCCCTTTACATCATATATTTTGTATTGGGGATGATCTTCTGGGCAGGAATATTTTTTGATGCAAATTGCACATCTGTTTTCCGGATTGGCCTTATAGTAACAATAGCAGGCTATCTGAAGGATGCTTATGATGAATATCTTATTGGCAAGAAGAGGAAATCACCACTGGTATTTAAATATTGTGAACACTCGCCATTTCTCCTGGTTACATCATGGATGCTTTGGAATTGCGGATTCTGTCTCCTGGCACTTTTTTGTTTTATTGATGTTGTATGGGATAGTTCCCAGGATATACGGGCTTAACTTTTGTTGTATCGCCCAGTGTTCTATTAAAATCAGTTGAAATAGAAATCACAAACTTCGGCAAAAATCAGGAAAGTTATGTATCTAACGTTTTGAGTATATCTGGTTCGGGCTATGCCCTCACCCAAATTCCCCGCATACAATAACTTTCCTGATTTTTGCCGAACTTTGTGATTTCTATTTCAATTGATTT
>DAOVSA010000050.1 GCA_030633635.1 Candidatus Altarchaeota archaeon | reverse complement strand
TCACTTGTTTCTCCATACCCTTCATCTGGGAAAAACACAGATGTTGCATATGATTCCCGAGCCACGCAGATGGATCCCTTTCCATATCTGCCCAGGAGGTGGTTTCGTACCATGGAACAGTTAATTCCCCGACAGTTTCGTACTTTTGAACCACTTCGCTGGGGGTTGCGAACTCCAGATTCTCCCACTTCAGTATTTGATTTGGTAGTTCTTTTAGAAAGAAAAATATACCAGTGTCTTCCCACTGGTGTTCTCCAAAGGTTTCATAATCCATAAAAACATTTATTGTATCCCCGGGTGTCGTCGAAAGCCATGCAGCATATTTATCTGCTGTCAGGGGCCAACCTTCCCACCACTTTGATGAGAATCTATAGCCTATATCATCGCTCAGTTTATAGTTTCTGGCCAGTATCTTTATTTTTCCGCCCCACCTTTTATAGACATAATTAGGAGATTTCCACCCCTCAAGCATGCGTTCCGTTCCCTCAGTTATAATCGCCTTGAAACCAAACCGCTCTGCTTCCTTTGCGATCTCGTCATTGTACAACAATTCGGTATTGCGGAAAACCGTTGGCCGGATACCGAAGATATCTTTCATCGCTTGAATATGCATCTCGATTTCTTCTCTAAACTCTGTTTTGTCTTCGAATAAGCTTACAAGTGAATGGTAGTAGCTTTCCCCGAGAAATTCGACGCATCCAGTTTCGGCCATCTGCTTGAATTTCTCAAGTAGATCCGGATCCCATGCCTCACACTGGTCGATAAATGTTCCACTCAGCGAATAACTCAACTTAAATTTCTTTTTTTGGTCCTTAAACTGATCTATTAACTCAAGTATTGTGTCGTTTGCTGGATGGTAGCATTTCCCCGCAACCTTTTTGAACGTGAATTTATTCAAGGGTTTATCGAAGTATAGATCAAATAATTTCCCTTTCCGATTCTTTTCTTCCTCTGGCCAAAACCATCTCAACCTATATGGCTGATGTACTTGAAAGTAAAAACATATTGAAGTCATTTTTTTATAAAAAGTATAAAGAACTTTGTCGCCGGATATCCCTGCTCTTCCCCACTAAAGGATACCGGACGATAATGATATTTAACTCATCAAAGATCATTTCCACATTGCAGACATGATCATCCATTCGAATGTAACTGATTGTAAAGCAATCAGTATTGTTTGGGATGGTGCCTTCAACACACGATCGATTCTAGGAACTTTACACTTTTAGTCTTTTACCTTTGAAGATTCTGCGGATATAAGTGCTTCAAATTTACCTATCAGCTCTTTTACTATCTCTTCATCATCTGGGAATCCAATACCTCCCTGATATCTCCGCTCACCGTCTGGAGTGTAATATCCTTTGGATATATTCAAAAATTCATTCATTTCTGGCTTAACCCGCTTCCTGGAAACTTCCAGGAATTTATTACGCCCATAGTCCACATAATTCGCCATAATAGTTTCATATTCCATATCGATCACATCCTTCATTTATTATTTTTGTAGAGTTTAGTTTAATTGTTGCAATATTAATACTTAAATACTCTTAAATACTTAAATATCCGTCAGTTTAAATCCTGAGAATGAAACATATACATGGGAATAGGGCTCAAGTGTCTGTTGAATATATGATGACTATTGCTCTATCCTTGCTCGCCTTTGGCGCGATAATATACGTGGCAAATACACTAATGGGACAATCTAGCCTCCAAATCAAGATAGATTCCACACAACGTGCAGTTAATACTATCAAAGAGGCCGCGGATTATGCGTATATACAGGGACACCCAACCAAATATACAACTCATATCTATATACCAAGCGGTATAGTAAGTGGATCGATTATACCTGGCAAACTGGGCAATAGAACGATTAATCTAAAAGTGGGGGTTGGTTCGTCATTTACGGATGTATATGCAGTAACTGATTGGGATATTAGATGGGAGGGGGGTGCTGGACTATTGAATTGCTCGGGAACCGGATCAAGTCGTTGTGAGGAGGGATACTACACAGTGGTAATTATGACGAATGAGACTTATCCGATTAATATCTATAGGTCAATGGACTGAGCACATAACTCCTTATTTACAACCAATGCAAAGCATTTAGTAATTCCAAAGAATACTGCACCTAAAAGATCAGATAAAATGAAATCTGGTGACGATATCCACATTCCAAAGTCACATCCCAGGTATAAATCCTTAATGTATCGTCAAAGACTGGTGAGGGGGATAAAGGAAGGGTATGTATCCGAGGCGGGACTTATTGCACATGGTAGGGGGGAAGCATTTGACTATCTGATTTCTGAGCAAACAATCAAACCCGCGAAGGAGGCTGAACAAGTTGCTATTGCAGCTATGTTGCTATCAAAAAACCCGGTGATTTCTGTAAATGGGAATGTCGCGGCATTAGTTCCAAAGGAAATTGTTAGACTAGGCAGTATCCTAAATGCAAGAATTGAGATTAATCTGTTCCATAGAACACTAAAAAGAGAAAAATTGATCGAAAAAATCCTAAAAGAGAACGGTGCTAAGGAAGTTTTTAGTGGGGGTATGAAAAAGACCAGGAGGCTTCCGGGGATAGATCATCCAAGAGGTATTGTTTCTGAGAAAGGGATTTTCAATGCAGATACAGTTTTAGTTCCATTGGAAGATGGAGACAGAACCGAATCGCTTGTAGCTATGGGAAAATTGGTTATTGCTATAGATCTAAATCCTCTATCAAGAACTGCACAAAAAGCGAGCATTACAATAGTAGACAATATCGTACGGGCAATTCCCAATATGATAGAATTCGCTGATGAAATTGGGGGTTGGAAAAAGGAAAAATTAAAAAAATTAATCGAGAATTTTGATAACAAAAAGAATTTAAACGATGTTTTATTATCATACAGATCTACTTATTGCAGATTTGACTCTTGACCCCATATCACTTTATCCTGTCAGATATTAGATTATAAGAAAGCTAAAAGTATTTATAAGTAGAATGCAAAAGTAATATCATGATCAAAGAATATATAGAAAAATTACTCGCAGATTTTGCAAGAATAACCTCCCCCATGCTTATTGAGAGGCTGGCGAATGAAGCGGCATCTAAAGCAAAAATTGAGGTCGAAATTGAGGGGCTAAAACTAAATAGGGATCTGGATCTGGAAGAAACCGAGAAATTTTTAGATTCTTTCATGTATATCTTTTCTGAAACATTTGGACCAGTTTTTGTTGATGGAATGTTGACGAGAGGTATGAAAAGACAAGAACTCTCTGTTTACCTCTTACTTGGTACTATAACCCTTGGTATGTTTTTCTCGTCCATTATACTGGCTGATCTAAATCTCGCACTTGCGGGCTTGGTGATTCTGGGTATAACATTTATCATAGAGATGAGAGATATAAGATATATGCCCAAAGAAGAGGAAAGAGCTTTTAGGATATGTTGTAGGGTCCTAGGTATAGGTTCTGTCCTTGGATGGATAGCTTATATCGGTATGCTCGTATCCGAAGTTCCTTCTGCGATTCTGGCTGGCGTGTTTGCATTTATCTGCTTTTGTATACTTGTAGTCATAAGTGAACCAAGAATTGAAAAAACGGAAGAGTTGGTTTTGCGAGCGGTATCATCCAAAATAAAGAGAAAATGATCGTATCCTGAATTTTGTTTCCTTAAACAACTATCTTAACGGCGATTATTAAACACAGAACGGTTATTATATCTCCAACCGTTGAGAGTGATGGCATTAATACATTATCCGGATCTAGACCTTTGGCATAAGTAATGATTGCAAGTGAGACCGTTAATCCTGTTAGGATTACTCCCGCAAGAACTCCGGTAATTAGTGAGATCATAATCAACTGGAACATCAAAATCAAGCTATGTTCCTGTGGCATGGTCAGGATGTATGCCACATACGCGATTATACCCAAAAGAAACGACATCAAAACATTTAATATCAGGGATGCCCAGATGTTGTCACTTAGTAGTTTATTCCATCTCATGGGCATTAAATAACCCAAAAAAGGACGTTCTGGTTTTATCAAACCCAAGTGAAGTGCAGATGCCAGCCGGGATCCCAGAGTCCCACTAATGTTTCCACGCATACCAAGTATTGCGGGGATTAAGATTAAGATTCCTGGTACCAGATATAGCTTCGTTTCCAAGGTCTGTAACATCAATCCAGCCATCACCCCCCCGATAGTACATAAGATTAATATAGGGATACTTTCTTTGAGGATTCCTTTGATTGTGCGATCCATATAAATTATTCCCAAAATCCGTATTTATATGGCTGCCGCAAATTTGTGACCCAACATCAAAGGATTTAATGGGCAATATTCGCCGCATCATCTCCAGAGTCTAGGGATTAAACCAAATATGTTACGAATAAAGTAATTACATTTCCCTTCCAAATGAGCAGCAAAAATGCGCCAAGAAAAACCGGGCCGAATCTTATACCCTCCTTTATAGTGACCTCATTTGGAATCTTGTTTGTTGATGCAAGAAGTTTGAGTTTCTTTATCTGATCCCGGGTTATGCCCTCGATCATCTCCTTACGTGTGATTCCCTCTGCCTCCACGGCAGGATCAATCACAATATCACCTTCCCTTAGGTCATCCACCAAAATCCTATGCTGGAGTACAACTTGCTCTATTACTTTCAGATAGAGAAATAGCATGGAAAGAGTTGGCAAAAGAAATGTTAATATTAACATACTATTCCCAAATGCCAAATCTCTAAATGTGATCAGACACAGTATAAAGGGGACAAATAACACGCCTATAAAGAAAATTTTAATTTTAATTTTATTTTTGAATTCAGAAAAAACCATTCTGTTCAATATTCCCAATATTAAAGTATATACCATGGTGTAGGGGATTATGACAAGTGACATATCTACAAAATAGGTAAAATAAGGTGAAAGAATCCCGGTATCAAACCCAGAGATTGCACATCCCACTCCGGATAATAATTTTACATCGCCCCCGCCCCATTGTCCGAGTCTATATAGGGGATATCCGATAACAAAATATAAACAACCACCAACAATTGAGTTCAAAAAAATCCACACATCTCTGTCATATAGCGAATAACCCACCTTCAAGATTAATACGGCAGTGATTAGTCCAATACTTATCTCATCTGGGACTTCACCCGTTCTCAAGTCGAAATAACTGGCCAATAGGAGGAAAAAGGTTGTTACCAAGATTAGAACCAACATATAAATAATTATGGCTAAGGTATAATAACATGGGTAGAAAATGAAATATATCGTAGTAACTGGAGGAGTATTAAGTGGACTTGGAAAGGGGGTAACTGCTGCTTCTATAGG
>DAOVSA010000036.1 GCA_030633635.1 Candidatus Altarchaeota archaeon | reverse complement strand
GATGTGATTTCGATTGGTATGTTAACGCACTCTGCTAAAAGCCTGGATTTCACCCTTGAGATTAAGAAATAACGTTTGGAGATATATGTTGCATATACCATAAATAATAATGTATCATACTCAATATTCAAAATGATAAATACTATGGGGGAAAATAATTAAAATGGCCAAAGAAACAATAGAAACCCTGGTTGAGGGAGGAAAAGCGAGTGGAGGACCACCAATTGGGCCGGCATTGGGTCCTCTGGGCGTTAACATAGGCGAAGTCGTAAATGCAATCAATCAAAAGACAGGAGATCTTGAAGGAATGAAGGTACCCGTAAAGATCATTATTGATATGGATACAAAAAAATTTGAAATAGAGATAGGAACTCCTCCAACATCCGCACTGATAAAGAAGGAATTGGGTATTGAGAAAGGAACTCAGGACGGCTCCATAGTCGCTAATTTAACCATGGATCAGTTAATTAAGATAGCACGGATGAAGGGAGATTCATTGATTGGAAGCAATCTAAAATCTAAAGTAAAGGAGATAATTGGTACGTGTGTATCCCTTGGAGTTAGTATCGAGGACATTAATCCCAGAAACGTCTTTGATGAGATAGATGCCGGTAAATTCGATGCCAAACTTAGAACTTAACTTAGATTAGAACTTAACTTAGATCACGCCAGTAACCTTCGCCAATTCCCTCGCTTCATCATGACTCAAACCATCTCTCAGGATCGTATACCTGTCTC
Source organism: Candidatus Altarchaeota archaeon (assembly GCA_030633635.1). GTDB lineage: Archaea > Altiarchaeota > Altiarchaeia > IMC4 > DAOVSA01 > DAOVSA01. The sequence goes on along the minus strand of DAOVSA010000036.1, from coordinate 5,590 downwards.
TGATTTTATGTGCTATGGTTAACGCCTTGACGACATATTTCTCACCGATTCCGAGCTCTTTTGCATTAATTGGAGCTCCAATGATTTTTAATGCTCTTCTGATCCCGATCCAATCTGAGTCATGTAGATATGCCATCATTATCGCACCAACGCCACATTGCTCTCCATGTAATGCCAGAGTTGGTGCAATGGTGTCCAAAGCATGACTGAACAGATGTTCAGAGCCGGAACAGGGTCTTGAGGAACCTGCGATCCCGATCGCGATACCACTCGATATCAAAGCCTCGACCACCGTGCTGATGTCCTTTTTTGTCCTTATAGATTCAGCATTTTCCATAACCACCTGTGCACTAAGCAAAGACAAATTGGCAGCATAATCCCCGTAATATTCATTCTTTTCATCCCTTGCCAACTTCCAATCCAGAACCGCTGTATAATTAGATATTGCATCACTACATCCCGCGGCCAGCAATCTATACGGGGCGTTTCCGATTATCTCTGTATCTGCGATCATTGCCAGAGGAGAATGTACCTTAATTGAAACAGGACCTTTCCTTTTCAATGAAACCCTCGGAGATGCAATTCCGTCATGAGATGCCGCAGTTGGCACGCTTATAAATGGAATTCCGGATTTATACGCACAAAATTTTCCAACATCAATCGTTTGACCGCCTCCAACACCAACTACGAAGTCTATTTCGTCCTTTTTGATCCTATCCAGGATGTGTTTGATCCCAATATCTGATGAATCTTTGACTATCTCAACTCCAGATGAAAACTCATTTCTGATCTTCTTGCCTGCGATCTCATACGTTTGCTGTCCGGAAATAACCAATGGATTCCCTTTCAAACCCAGATCTCTGCATAAATCTACAATCAGGTGGATTGCGCCACCTCCAACCACAATCCTTCTTGGCAATTCTATGTTCTTCATTTAATTTCCACATATACCGCTCCTATTTCCTACCTTTATTCTCTACCGTTTATAAACTCTTTGAGCCTTTCCCTCTGCTTTTCATGTCCTATCGCGACTATAATATCCCCCTCGTTAAAAATAAAATCCAACTCTGGATTAATTATTATTTCCCCGTTTCTTTTTACACCGATGATTCTCGTGCCGGTTTTCTTCATTGGTTTTATCTTACCGAGGGTATTTCCTACGAATCTGGATCCCTTCTCGATAACGAACTCAAAGATTTCCGCCTCTGCCACCATATCCCTCAAAACATCGCCAACTTCCGGCTCAGTAACCGCCCTTACAATACTTTTACCACCCTCTTTTAATGGCACGATCACTTCATCTGCCCCGGCTCTTTTCATCTTCTCCACCGATTTCTCATCACATGATCTTCCGATAATCTTTATCTTTGGATTGAGTTGTACTGCAGATATTATGATGTAGACGTTATCTGAGTCATTATCTAACGCCGCAATTATTGTACCAGCTCTTTCAATTCCAGCGGCAATTAAACCCTCATCAGTAGTGGCGTCGTTTTCTATCGCCAGCATTTTCTCAGACACCAATTTATTCACCACTTCCGAATTCTTATCTATCGCCACGAATCTTTTGTTTTCTCTTTCTAATTCCTTAAGTATCTCTATACCAACTCTGCCAGCTCCGCATACTATAATGTGATCCTTAATCCCCTCCATTTCTCTCAATGCTGCTGATTTCATTCTTTTTTCTTTGAATTCCTTGCTAAATGCTTCATCAATAATTAAACGAAAGAAATAAAATAATACCCCGATACCAGATAATGCTAAAAATATGGTGAGAACATAACCCATGCTGGTTACTGGATGATAATACCCGTAACCTATCGTGGTTATTGTGATTATCGTAAAATAAAACGATTCAAGCCATGTTAACGATTCATGCGTATCTGGGTGTTCTATCATGTAATGAGAACCAATGGTTCCGATACACAACACGATACACAACACCAAAAGTATTACATTTACTTTTTTAGACATCATAGACATTATATCACTTGGAATCTAGCCGTATGCCGGCGTTAATAATTCTCCTTCCTGTATTCTTTTGTATCTTTCCGCTTCTTCCCTTGGTAATGATGGTTTTACCTTTTTCAGTGCCTTCTCGAAGTGTTCCTGTGTAACAAAACCTCCCTTGATGTTTTCCCTCAGAGAAAACATTCCAGCCTCCCTGCATAATCCTTCGATATCCGCACCGGTATATCCTGAGGTTTTTTTGGCCAATTCAGTAAGATCCACATCCTTTAGTGGCATATCCTTGGTGTGAATCTTGAAGGTCTCCAAACGAGCTTCTTTATCTGGAGATGAAACAAAAATCAAAAAATCGAATCTGCCAGGCCGCAATAATGCTGGATCCAGCATATCCGCCCTATTTGTGGCTCCAATGACGATTACATTCTCCAGTGCCTCCATTCCATCGATTTCGGTTAAAATTTGATTCAAAACCGTCTCTGTGACGTGGCTCCCCGTATAAACCCCCCTTCTCGGAGCGACTGCATCGAGTTCATCGAAAAATATTATAGTTGGTGAGGTTTGTCTTGCCTTTTTAAATATCTCTCTTATCCTCTTTTCACTTTCGCCTACCCATTTTGATAAGACAGCAGGGCCTTTAATGGAGATAAAATTTGCCTCAGATTCATTTGCCGCCGCTTTGGCAAGCAGGGTTTTACCACAACCGGGGGGACCATAAAGCAATATGCCTTTGGGCGTCCGTATCCCCATTTTTTTAAACGCCTCTGGATATTTGAGTGGCCACTCTACAGCCTCTATCAATTTTTGTTTTACCTCTTTGAGGCCGCCAATATCCTCCCAGACCACGGTTGGTATCTCTATCAATACCTCCCTCAACGCCGATGGTTCAATATCCTTCAACGCCTCTACAAAGTCATCCCTTTTCACGCGGAGACTCTCCAAAACATGTGCTGGAATTTCTTCCTTTTCCAGATCGATCTCCGGTAAAATTCTTTTTAAAGCAGTCATCGCCGCTTCTCTCGCTAAAGCCTCCAGATCTGCCCCAACATAACCGTGAGTAACGGATGCCATCTCATCCAATATCTTATCTTTTTCGTCCTTCTCAATTGGCATGGCCCGCGTGTGTATCTGTAATATCTCTCTTCTTCCCTCTCTATCCGGAACCCCGATCTCTATTTCCCTATCAAATCTTCCAGGTCTTCTCAAAGCGGGATCTAAAGCATCCTGACGATTTGTTGCTGCGATAACCACGACATTGCCCCTGGCAACCAGACCATCCATCAGAGCCAGTAATTGTGCAACAACCCGCCTTTCAACCTCCCCACGTGTTTCCTCTCTCTTTGGCGCTATAGAATCGATCTCATCTATAAATATGATAGAGGGAGCATTTTTTTCTGCTTCTTGAAAAATATTCCTCAGATTTTCCTCGGATTGACCATAATACTTATTCATTATCTCTGGTCCATTTATCAGGATAAAATGAGCGTTTGTCTCGGATGCTACCGCCTTTGCAAGCAGAGTTTTTCCGGTTCCGGACGGCCCATACAACAAAACACCTTTTGGTGGCGCAATACCAACTTTTTCGAATAGCTCTGGATGTTTCATCGGTAGCTCTATCATCTCCCTCACCCTGTTTATCTCATCTTTCAAGCCGCCGATATCCTCATATCTAACCGTTGGAACAGCTGCCTCAACAGTTACTGGTTTGCTTCGCACCTCCAGATCTGTAACCTCAGTTATTTGAATTATGCCGGCTGGATGGGTTGTAGCCACCGCAAATGGAATTGCCTGCCCCAAAATACCGATGGAAAAATTATCCCCCTTTATTAAAGGTCTACCCAACAGACGTCTCTTTAGATGATCTGCAAAATCACCACCAAGTTGTATTTCATGCTTCGTCGGTGCGATAACAACTCTCTTTGCATCATGAACCTCGGCTTTCCTTACCCTCACTTTATCTCCCAGTAGTGACCCAGAATTTTGTCTAGTTAAACCATCTATCCGGAGGATATCTAAGCCCTCATCTTCTGGATGCCCCAGCCATACGATTGTTGCCGTTGTTTTTTTTCCCTTTATCTCTAGGATATCCCCACTGCCTATACCTAACTTTCTGGCACTAGTTAAATTTATTCTGGCGATACCTCTCCCTACATCATTCTGCAACGCCTCCGCAACTCTTAATGTTATCTCCTCCATCATTTTATCCCTTACATTATATACATTATAATTTATTTTCAAGATATAAAATAAAAGAAATGAGAAAAAATCATAGAAAATGCGGTCGCCGGGATTTGAACCCGGGTTACAGGCTATTTGCTACCTACCCAGACATCATAAAGAGAGTAGCTCTTGGCTAAAGAGAGTAGCTCTTGGCTAAAGAGAGTAGCTCTTGGCAAGCCTGAGTGATAACCAGACTACACCACGACCGCGTTTCTTATCTTGCTCCACTTAATCTTTAAACTTAACCTTTAAGCGACAATATCGCCCCTGCGATATCTCCTTTGGATTCTTCAAGTGCCTTTCTTGCTTGATCTTCGCTAACTTGGGCCTGCTCAACCACAATTCGCACATCATCTTCATCCAGGGTTATTTCCACTTCCAGTTCCCTTTCCGTTATGGTCCCGGAGATTTGGAACATCTCTTGTCCGCTCATTGTTGTTTTCATCACCTGTGGACTCTCAACAACGATTTCCCTATCCAAACACTTAATAACGACCTCTTCTGCATCAATTTCTTCAGTCCTTATGCCCATTCGCTTCATCATCTGTTTCATCTGCCTTGGATTCATACCACCAGGTAACATCTTTTATCACCAATTTATTCTTTGTCTTTGAATTATTAAGTTATTCTTTGTCTTTGAATTATTAAGTGAATTAAAATAAATAAAATGAGAACATTCATTGCGATTCCGTGCCCTGCGAATTTAAAGGAAAAAATTAGCCGTGTCCAGAACCATATCGGGGATATGAGAGGTATTAAACTGGTTGAACCCGAAAACATACATCTCACGTTGGAATTCTTGGGCGATGTGGATGAGAAAAGATCGGAAGGAATCGCCAAAAAATTAGAATTTATCGAAGGAATCGGGCCCTTTAAGATGAGTTTAAGGGGTGTGGGTGTATTTCCAAGTTTGAATTACATTCGCGTGATATGGGTGGGGGTTGATGAAGGTAAAGAAAGCATCATCGATCTGTACAAAAAAATAGTGAATGTGTTAGATCTCAAAGAAGATAAAAAGTTTCATCCCCACCTGACCATAGGCAGGGTTAAATTTTTAGATGACAAAGAAAAGTTATTGAAGTTCTTGAATGAAAACAGAGAAAAAGTATTTGACCGGTTTGATGTCAGGAAAATTGAGTTAATGGAGAGTAAACTGACACCAAAGGGGCCAGTTTATTCTGTTTTGAGGGAATTTAAACTGGGCTGAATTGATGTTCAACACAAAAAATTCGATATATAAACAACACATAAAATAGTATAATATGCCAGCAAAAAGTGCAATGTCTATGATAATTAGACATATAGAGAAGATTATGGATGACTTGGATGATTCAGAGATAGATCAAATGATAAATGCGATTCTAAGTGCCAAAACAATCTTTGTAATGGGTGCAGGTCGATCTGG
>DAOVSA010000133.1 GCA_030633635.1 Candidatus Altarchaeota archaeon | reverse complement strand
TTTAATCTTTCCGGAACCATTACAGAGCCAAATGGATAAATATCGGCAATTTCAGCAGGAACTTTGCCGAAAGGAGAAATATTGATCATCCGATCGGAAGAAACTCGCTTCAACCTTTTTTTAGCGTTCAAAACCTCGGTTCTGTACTTTGATTCTTCTCCTCCAAAATAAAATGCGGACTTTTTGGTTATCGGATCCAGTTTAGCGAGCCATTTACCATATTTAAGTAATTGATCCAGCCCGGAGATCAAATTAGGGTGTGCCCTGGACCTTACCTGTAGTAACTCCCATAAACTGCCCTCTTTTATCGCCTGTTTGATCACGTTCAGTTCCTCAACACACGCATATAAATTGTGTTTGGCAAGCTCCCTTGTCAGATCATCCCCATACAGTTTCTTCAGTTCTGTCCCATAGGTTGAACATACAGGACAACTACACGGCAGGTATTCCAGTTTTTCGAGTTTTATCGTTCCATTAGTGGTTATATATCTTTTTTCCTGGGCGTATAGGGCATAAGCAGCGGAATCAAAGAGATCACAACCCAATGCAATTCCAAGGCTGAATATCATCGGATGCCCAAGACCAAACGCGTGAATTATCTTGCTTGCAGAAACATTTTGTTTTATGGTTGCGATTATAGCTGCCAGTTCGGAAAACCGATACTCCTCCATTAACTTGACGATTCCACCGATTGCAAGCATATCAAAGTCTTTTTCAAGTTCTTCTGCCGCCTTTTTCCTTAAGTCCAGGTATTTTGCACCCTGGATCCCTGCGTTGACCAGGAATTTCGCATTTTTTGCCTCTTTTGCACGCTCAAGAGTAAGATCCAGTTGTTCAACCGCCCTTGGTTTGTAAGTATCCGGAAGTGATGGGATATCCAAAAAAGAGCCAATATCCGAGCCAATCTCTTCCTGGAATCTAAGGATTTCTTCATTTGTCGTGTCAACGCCCCCGTAAACCATCAGCTGGTAGGACCCAGAGTCTGTTGCAATCACCCCGTCAAAGCCAAAGAATTTATGAATTCCTCTATCTTGAATTTTTTCCCTTAAATCATCGTTTTTCAAAATCGAGTATGCATTAGCCATCAAAATATCTACATTGAAGTCTTTTTTTAATTCTTTTATAGGTATTATGGGTTTATTCGGATTGAAAACCGGCATAAGTGCTGGTGTTTCGATTTTTTTGCCGTTTATCTCGAGCTGTCCGATCCTTGCAGCAATATCCTTGTGTTTTATCTCAAATTCCATTTTAATAGTGAAGCCCCGTAAATCAATTTCGCCACGGCTCTCCCCCCATAATCGATGAATAACTTCATTCTATCCATCATATACCTTTCTCATTTCAGATATATTTCCCTGCCCTGAAAGAACACCCAATCTGCATCTTTATCCTGTTTCTTGATGATTTGGATGAATTCCTTGACTTGGGAATCCATGTTGTCCGCATAATGGAGGGCACATGCCTCGGAAGTTACAGGTATCTTGGGGGATCCAAATTCGTATTTTCCGTGATGGCTAAGTATCATGTGACTTATCTTCAGTTTATACTCTGCTGGAAAATCCTCTAATTCATCCATCTTCTCAGATATCATCCTGTCCCCCATGACAATATGGCCCACGAATTTTCCCTCATCACTCATGCTAATGCTTACAGTATACTTGTATTTAGGGATTTTTCCAACGTCGTGGAGTATTGCACCTGTTATTAACATATCCCTGTCAAGTTCTGTGTAAAAATCACATATACTTTCGCATAATCTCACCACACCAACCGTATGCTCAAGCAAACCCCCCAGAAAATTGTGATGATGGGTTATTGCAGCTGGTGACTCCTTAAATGCGTCAACAAACGTGGGATCGTCAAAAAAACTGTGAAGGAGTCTATATAAATGTTTATCTTCTATTGATTCCATAACATGGTGTATGTAACTCAATAATTTATCCACGTCCTTTTCCGTTTTCGGTAGGAAATTTCCGAGGTTATGGGATGTTCGATCACATCTTGTGATGGTGTGATTGAGTTCTTCGTTCATGTGGACCTCCAGCTGCTCTCTGAAAGAACTGACCTTGCCGGTAACAAAGACCAGATCATCGACCTCAAAGCTTCGATAAACCTCTCCAACCGACTCTTTATGCCTTCCACCCCAGTATTTAACCTTTATTTCACCGGTATTATCTGCGATAGTGAAATCAAAACACCACCCTTTGACGTATTCCCTCAGAGGTCCCTTAAATTTGACTGCAAACACATCATTTACGTCGGAGCCAAGTTTAAGATCAGATACAAACTGCCTTTTCTCTCCAGAATCCAACCGACCTTCATTTTCATTCACTTTTCAACACCTTACACTAATCTTACACTATATATCTCTTATCTTTTTTTGGAATATTAATCTCAATCTCCCGGGGGGCTATATCCTTAAACATCTCCGGGTGCTCGGTATGTACGGGATATAATTTTTTAGGATTTATCTCCTCTATCAGTTGTTTTAAATCGGATGCTGGTGCATGTCCCGAGCAATGAGCCTGATAGAATCCCAGGTTGAAGTAGTCGAGCCAGTTTTTCATTCTTTCAAAACTGATTTCCATCTCCTCGTTGAATGGCTCGGAAAGAGAATGGATGTATGTACTGTTATTTTCAGGATTTAGATCTACAAGGTTGTTGAAATACCAGAAATTCAATACGAGCAGATAGTCCCTTTGGTTTTCTCGAATCTCATTGGCAGTAATAATATTGGGCTAATGGAGTCGATTTTTAATGAATTTATAGTTGTTGTAGTCCCCGTCATCGTATGTCCCGGTTCCTAATTTTGGTTTCAAAATGGCGATATTTTCATCATCCGGGTTTGGAACATCCAGTTTTTTATCTGAAAAATAT
>DAOVSA010000149.1 GCA_030633635.1 Candidatus Altarchaeota archaeon | reverse complement strand
TTGTGTTTCATATTTAATGGAAAAGGTTTTTTACAACATAATAAGGTGTTCTGATCAAGATCCATTTCGTAAAGTCTTTATAACTCAAGTAATCCGGAACGTCTAACAATTTATCGATAATTGGTTTATTGGTTGCGATCAATTTAATGAATATATTGGGGTACCTATGTGCCAGCAGTGAAAATTTTAATGCGTATCTTAAATTCTCACCAAATGCAGCATAGCAATCTTGATTGTAGTGGGTTAGTTCCTTCTTTGAAAAATCACATTTTTCATGCGCATTCACTATAACATTGGCTGCTATCTTTCCCGAGTTTATAGCATATTGTATGCCCTCACCAAAAAATGAATCTACATATCCTGCCGCGTCACCTGCTAGGATAATACGATCTGAAGAGGTCTCTCTTTCATAACCGCCCGCGGGGATTAAGTGCGTATGGAATTTTACATTTGTGTCAAAATTTAGTTTCTTCAGAAAATTAGTGAATATTCTTTCCGGTTCTTTGAATTCAGATAAAAGCCCACCAACTCCCACCGAAAAATGTTCTTTCTTGGGGAAAACCCAACCATAGCCCATATAGCTAATTCCAAAGTGCATATCTACAGCGTTACGTATGTAATCATCTATGTCTTCATCTTTGGCAGGTATCTCCGCTTCGATACTAATTGCAAGCTCTGTGGGCTTGTATCTTGGTCTGACATATCCTGCTACCATACTATTGACACCGTCCGCACCGATCACCGCAGATGTTTTGTATGTATTTTTGTCTGTTTTGATGATTACATGGGATTTTCGCATATCCAGAGATTTTACTTTTTCGCCATCTTTTAATTCAACACCAGCATCGATAGATTTTTCTGTCAAATACATATCAAATTTATCTCTGGATGTAAGAATTCCTAGTCTGTATGGTTTTTTGGCTTCAATTTCATGCTCTCCATAATGAAGTCTTATACCATAGCATTCTTTCTCTATCAATTTATCCTTAATTTTGAAATCTAAGAGAGATATTGCCCTTGTTGAGACAAAACCGCCACAGGACTTGTATCTCGGTAATTTTTCCTTTTCTATGATCAATGTATTAAGTCCTTTATTGGCACAATGTCTTCCAGCAGTTGTACCGGCAGGTCCTGCACCAACAACTATTACATCATATCTCATTTTTATCTGATCTTAGAGCCGGGTTTAACCCTTCTCTCTGTAGTTAATAGAACTGGCTTTTCATCTCCATCCACAGCCAATAGCATTCCCTCTGATTTCTGACCTCTGAGCTCAACGGGTTTCAGGTTTGCTATAACCACCACCTCTCTGCCGGTCAATTCCTCTTTTTTGTAAGCCCTCCTGATACCTGCAACGAGTTGTCTTTTGCCCAGTGAGCCAAGGTCAACATCCAGTAGATAGAGTTTATCAGCCTTTGGATGATCCCTCACCTTCATTATCTTTCCGATTCTGATGTCCAACTTCTTAAATTCATCAAATTCAACATAATTCATTTTTTCTTCCTCTTTTTTCACCTTTTCTATTTTTCCTAAATATTTTTTCTTAAAATTCTCGATATCGCTATCTTCAATCTTCTTAAATAACGGCTCTACCCTGCCGATTTTGTGGCCTGGTTTAATACTATGTGGGTCTGCTGCATCTTCCCAGCTTTGATCTGCCACTGATCCATTAAGACCAAGCATCTTCCATAACTTCTCCGCTGAAAATGGCAAAAACGGGTACATAAGTATGGCCAGGTTGCGGCATAAGTTAGCGCAAAGAAATAATGTAGTTCCGTTCTTTTCTTTCCATGGTTCTCTATTCTGGAAGAAACCATTTCCGGCCTGAGCTACTTTCAATAAATGAGACAGCGCCATCTTAAATTTAAGGCCTTCAATACCTTCGATTTTCCCGACATATTTTGGTGAGTCTTTTATCGTTTCAATCATATCTGATAGGCCCTCGATAGACTCATCCGTTTCAGGAACAACTCCACCCTTCTTGTTTTGGATAAAGGTGAGGGTGCGGTTGATGAAGTTCCCCAGTGTTCCGATTAACTCGGAGTTTACCTTCTCCTGGAATTTTTTGAAATCGAAGTCACTGTCTGAACTCTCAGGGTTTATGGAAAGTAGGTAATATCGCAAGGCATCTGGTTCAAATTCTTTCAGGACATCATGCAGCCAAAGCACCCAACCCCTGCTGGTGCTCATCTTTTGTCCCTCCAAGGTCAGGTATTCGTTGCTTGCAATCTGCCATGGCAGGTTATAGCCAGAGTGAGCCATCAACATAGCTGGCCATATTATGGCATGAAATGGTATATTATCCTTTCCGATAAAGTGCACAATTTTACAATCTTCTTTCCCCTCTTTCTTGCAGTCTTCCTTCCAGTAATTCTTCCAGAGATCCGGCTGTTTTTTGATTTTTTCCGCCCATTCCCGGGTTGCGGATATATATCCAATGGGTGCATCAAACCACACGTAAAGGACCTTTCCCTTGCTGCCTTCGACCGGAACCGGGACACCCCATTCAAGATCCCTGGTTATGGCCCTGTCCGTGAGTCCCTCGCCAAGCCAGCCCAGACTGAAGTTTCTGGCATTGTCTGGCCAGTGTTCATTCTTGGTGATCCATTTCTTCAATCTACCCTCAAATTCACTCAGTTTGAAAAACCAGTGCTCTGT
>DAOVSA010000083.1 GCA_030633635.1 Candidatus Altarchaeota archaeon | reverse complement strand
ATCTATTGCGGCGATATATACCGTCTATACCATACAAGAAACATTAATATCCCCAAAAACTGAAATAGAACTTTGTCCTTATGCCGATAGGGTGGGTGGTGGATGTTTGAATCCGTATCATACCTGTGGAAAGCCCGCCCTTAAACAGTGTTGTCTCGATAAAACTGGTCATGTGAACGTGAAAGTTGATGTGTACAATGTGGGTCTTGGACTCGTAACTGATTTAACTCTTTACACTGTATTTGAGGATATGGAACTAAACCTCTCTGAACCCAATGAAATATGTGCACGGGGTGGCGGGATAAGATGTTACGAGGGTAGTAAACCAACTGATAGTGACTGCACCCTATGTAACGTTACGACACCAACGTATTCAAAAAATGGCCCCAGATTTCGAAGAGAAATACCTGTTATGAAATCGGGTGATAAATTATCCTTAAGCTATGATATCCATGGGGAATATATAAAAAATTGGCCTTCAAAGGTACATTTTATCGTAGTAAAGGGGGGAAATGAAAAATTAGTAGAGAGCTCCATAGAGATAGAATATGTTGCACAATTAGGGTCAAGTAAATGTAAAGAATATGCAAAGCAATAATACGCAAAATGAAAGTCTTAATAACCCTCGGTCCGACACAAGAACCCATAGATCGCGTACGCTATATCACAAATTCCAGCTCCGGAAAGATGGGTCTGGCATTGGCAATCGAGTCTCTTGGAAGGGGGCACGAAACCACTGTAATCTGTGGGCCCATACACCTTTCGATTCCGGGAGGTATCAAGGTTTACAGGATTCGCACGGCATCAGAGATGATCGATCTTGCACTTAAAGAACTGGATAACTACGATGTGTTTATTTGTGCTGCCGCAATCGCTGATTATACACCCGCAGCATTTCAGGATTCCAAGATAAAATCAGGAGGCAAATTAACCCTGAAATTAAAACAAACACCAAAATTAACCCGACTTGCGAAACAAAAACTTCCAGATACTTTTGTCGTTGGATTCAAAGCGGAATACAACATTTCAGAAGATGAACTGGTTGAAATTGCATATTCCAAGTTAAAAAAGGAAAATCTTAACCTGGTGGTTGCAAATGATATTCAAAGAAATGAATTTGGAAGCGATACGTCTGAGGTGTGGGTTGTTGATCCAGATAAAAAGGTAGTGCACATACCCAAAGATTCGAAAGAAAAAATCGCAAAAGAGATCTGGGAAATTATAAAATTATCTATTGAAAATTATCGAGGATAAAGATAAAATTTAGGGCAACAACTTAAGGCAACAAATCCCCTGCCTCAATTTTCTCTGGTAAATACTCCTCAGCCACAAATTCCAGTGATTTGGATGCCAAAGCCTGTTGCTCTATTCTCACACCTTTTTTAGCCATCAGACTAAGTTGTTCTTTCCATTCTTTTTTCTGGAACCATGGATATTGCAACAACTCATTTATCCGCTTTTTGTCAACATCTTTTAGTTGTTCTGTCACACTTTCCAGGCCGTATGTATCTATATCTGTCATTGTCATCCCGACAAATTTACTCTCAGGAGTTCCAAGTCGGTGGGACTCATGTGCAAGAGCCATACTCCCTGCTTTCACAACCGAGTAGATGTAGTAGCCCCACGGATCGCCGTCCGAAAATACTATGACAGGGAGCTTCAATTCATTGTGCAATCTGTTGACCAGCCTTCTACATCCTCTGGCGGCCTGTCCTTTCGTTGAAACCATGATACAATTATTTTTCAGGTGATATTTCTCTTCAACCAGCCTATCAAACATCGCACCAGTTTCTATAACCAGGATGTAGTCTGCGTTTGCCTCAATGAAATTATACTGCTCAACAATTGAGGGAATGGCTAAACCACTTCTGCCAAGTTTGGCACAATTAATGGTGTCTCCTGAATCCTCTAAAATGAGATTTCCGATAAGGGTCCCTTTATCATCTGCTTTTAAGTGCAATTCTTCTCTTAACACACCCAGCGTAACCTCCAAATCTACGATCAACGGGTCGGATTCACTCTGATCCTCCAGTGTATTTTCCTTGGTTCCTGCAATAGTGTGCTTGAGTTGGTAGTATAATTCCCGGATACTTGCTGTTTTTCCCCTTGACACAAATTCTTTGGATTTTGTTGCTATTAGCAAGGTTTGCATAAACTTCCTTGAATGGGCAACGTTCAAAAAGGATCTGGTGGATTTTTTGTCTCCAAGTCTTAATAAGTTGGCTTCTTCATCAAATTTAATATTGGCTAACCCTCTCTGCGATAATCGCATCTTTGGCGGGTCATGCCTATCTATTTCATCTGAGATCGTGTTTCCCAGATTTACCAGGGCTGAAATTACCTCGTTATCCCTTTTCTTACTCAAACTCTTTTTTTGCTTCATTTTCATCCGCTTCATTTTCATCCATTTCTTCGACTTCATTATTCTCTGTCTCTTCAATCAACCCATCATCGATCTTTAATTTCTCCTCGATAAGTTCTACAAGATTTTCATAGATCTTATCCTCGTCTCTTTCGGTTAATTTTGAAAGTGCTGCTGCAACCTCTGTACTATACTTCAACAGGATTTTTCGCCTGGATTCTTTTTCAAGTTCCCTTCTTTTCTTTGAATAGTATCGCTGGAAACCTCTCCCCACTTCCATTAACCCGATCTTTATCTCTTTTACTATTTCTTTTTCATTAGAGATGTTTTGTTTACCCGCAGAGGTATATGGAACGTGGGTAGAAACCAGGTTTACAAATATTGTGATCGCTGAATTATCAAAATCCCGTATCTCATACCGTTTCCAATCAACGGAATTTACCGCCTGGGTTATCGCACAACCTCCTGCATCAAAGAGCAGCGGGGCCCTGTTTGCGAATCTCATGACCTCTGATCTCACGCCTTCTTTTGTGTTCCTCCCGGCATTGCCGCCATATGCAATTGCAACCTCCACCTGAAAGGGAACGCCACCAGAGTGTGTTTTCGGACTTCGGGTTAATACAGACTCAAATTCCGGGTTTAGTATGTTTAACACGGCATTTTTGATTTGTCTTTCCCCTATAGGCCGCAAACCCTCGGTTGGGGGTGCCAGGAATTTTATTTCTTTAATTGCATCGATTATTTCCTCGCATTCGGCCCAGGTTAGTTTATGCGGATTTTTCTTTAGATCAAAGCTTATCCTTTCTTGTAATTCTTTAACCTTTTGATTACTCATCCTCGAAAGTGCAGATGTCAAAAAAGAACTTACCTTCGTGGCCTTGGTTTTTTTGGAGAATTGAACCAGATCATCAACATCCAAGCCCTTTGGATGTGGTTTCATTTCCTTTGGTGGTTTGGGTATCTGCTTACTTGAACGCTCAAACACCGTTTTTCTACCTTCCGGATCAATAAATGTTATCTGCGCATGAGGATTTGTTATTGCGGTTCTTCTCAGGTATTCGTATACCCCTTTATCGCTTATGTTGTACATCACCCGCTTTACTTCCCCTTCGATTTCTGTACCCCTCCAGTATTCGCTATAGCTACGGGAACCTATCACATCTGCGGTATTTTTGCTTACATCGATCATTAATTTTATTTCATGAACCTTTCCGTCTCTGGTGGATGTTGTGATCTTTATCGGTTTTCCAGTGGTCATCTGTGAGAACATCGTAACGCCTGAGACTCCGATACCCTGTTGTCCCCTGAGTTGGATATTTCTATGGAATTTCGTACCAGCCAGCATCTTCCCAAATACATTTGCGACATGCTTGGGCGGGATTCCTGGACCATTATCCCTCTCGATAAATCTATAGTGTCCTTTACCCAACGCATTGATCTCTACAGTAATATTCGGTAAGAGTTTAGCCTCTTCACAGGCATCCAGGCTGTTTGTAACTGTCTCATGAATCACAGTTGTCAGTGAGCGTATTGTTCCACTGTAACCCAGATGTGCCTTAT